>DATNEC010000569.1:0-2257 GCA_035606815.1 Pirellulales bacterium | reverse complement strand
AAGGTTTTGCTCGATAAAACCGAACTGGAGTTCGATCGGCAGCCGCTCTCGGATGTTTGTGAATATCTGGAGGAGAGGCACAATATACAGGTTTTCCTCGACAGGCGGACCATCGCGGGTCTTGCCAAACGCGACGAGCCTGTCATCACGGCCCATGCAAGAGGGATTCCGCTGCACGATGCTTTGACTTTGATGCTGGAGCCGCTCGACCTAACCTACACGATCCGGCACGAAGTGCTGTTCATTTCCAAACGGCCTTTGCGAAGGCGAACGCGGATCGCCGAGTCGGCGAACGGGGCCGTCTCCACGCCAAAGCTGCGCGAGGCGCTCGAACGGCCGGCCGCGCTCGAATTCGTCGACCAGCCACTGGGAGATGTGCTCGAATTCGTGCGGAACGCGCACGACGTGGAAATCCGGCTCGACGAACGGGCATTGCCGCCCGGCGTCGGCGCCGACGATGTCTTGCAACGGGCGGCGACTCTGAACGTCAGAGAAATCTCCTTGCGATCGGCTTTGGAACTGCTGTTCGATCAACTCAAACTGCGCTGCGCCGCCGATGGCGATGGGCTGCTCATCCGCCCGGTGGACGACGCCGTCGAATCAAGCCCAGCAGACGGCTCGCCGCCTGCTGGGCCTGAACGAACGGGATAGGAATGAATCGGCTCCTGGCCGATCAATCAGCCGACAAGCCGGTGCGCCTGGGCGAACAGCCCGGAGACGACTTCCCAGCGGCCAGATTCAGGCGATCGGTAACAGTAGCCTCGATCTCCGCAGGGGCCGTATTCGCCCACGAACTCGTGGATGATGATCGTGGGTCCGGTCGGCAGGTAGGTCGAGCCGTTCCATTCCAGCAGCCGGGCCTTGGCGGTGCGACCGGCGTCGAGGTTTTCCAACAATTCGAACAATTGAAACTCGGGCATGACAATCTCCCTTGAAATGCGCGGCGACGCGCATGAAGCGTGTGAAACAAGAACGAGAAAACGGCCGCTTTCAGCCGCTTTCTATCGTCTTAAGGGAGCGCCGAGACCATTGCGCAAGACGGGCTCGGGAGAAGCCTGGGCAACCTGCGCCAGGCGGGCGACGCTCGCCGCCGGCCGCAGCCGCCCGGATCGAAGCGGGCGATTCTTGCACGACTCAATTTGCGATAGCAAGCCGACTTCTGCAAAGTCATCGGCCTCTTCGTTGTCGCTTTCCTCGGCAGGGGCGGAATCGAAAGTGTCGCCCGCCAGCGCTTGCACCGGCGCCGCGACCAGGGCCGCGCACGCCAAGCAGGGAAGCCAGAAGAGGAAGACCGTTCTTAACATGATTCCCGACATTCTAGAACGCGCCAAGTTTCGCGGCAAGGCTAATCGGCGCGCGGCACGGCCGTGGTTACGATAGAGAAACGGCCGGCGCCTTCGCGGCGTTCCGCTTGCCCCTTGAGCATGCAGTCCAGAGGCGCCTCAGATGTTTACCGACGGACCGATCGACGGCATAGTCTTCAAGCCGCTCAAGCAATACTCCGACCCGCGCGGCTGGTTGGTGGAACTTTTTCGAGACGACGAGTTGTCGCCGAACGATCGGCCGCGGATGGGCTACGTCAGCGAAACGCTGCCTGGCGTCGCCCGCGGGCCGCACGAGCACGTCGATCAGTCCGATTATTTCTTGTTCCTCGGCCCTGGCGATTTCAAGCTCTATTTGTGGGACGCCCGCGAAGCATCGCCGACGTTTCGGCGGCGCATGGCCATCGTGGTCGGCCAAAGCAATCGCCAGGCCGTGCTGATTCCGCCCGGCGTGGTGCATGCCTACAAGAGCATCGGCGCGGCGCCGGGCTGGGTCATCAACTGCCCCAACCGGCTCTACGCTGGCGAAGGCCGCAAGCAGCCGGTCGATGAAATCCGGCACGAGGCCGATCCGGACACGATCTACGTCCTGGATTGACGCCGCCTACGAGTCGTTGTCGTCAGGCTCATCGACCGTGATTTCTTCCGGCGGAATCCAAACGACGCGGCCGTCCTCCCAGACGGCGATGGGGTTTCCGGCCCGTTTGTGCTGCAAGATCGCTTCGCGCACGGCCTTGGCAAGCGCAGCGTCGATCTCGCGGCCATCGGCGAACAGGGCTCTTGCATTGGGCCTTTCGTTCATTTGATTACCGAACTCTGCACAGTGAGCCATGTGTCTGCATCGGCAACTAGATGCTCTATTCTATCATGCCCGGCGGCGATCAGTTGGGGAGTAGCGGAGCGGGAATTGTCGTAAAATCGCCACATATCCGCCA
>DATNEC010000568.1:0-13990 GCA_035606815.1 Pirellulales bacterium | reverse complement strand
TTTGGCGACTCGCGCCAAGACAGCATGGTTAAACTGCGTATTGCCCATTCAGCGTACAGTTCGCGTTGGCCCTGGGTGGTCGCGGCCTCGCAGGGCTGATATCGCGCCTGCGTGGCGAGGCAACCAAAGTCGCTTTTCGCTCCGCGAAAAGCGACAATCGTGCGTAATTCCTCCATGCTATACGCATGCGGGGAGTTGCGCTATTAGAATGGCGACGGTTACGAGCACGTAGCTTTGGAATCTTGGAGGGAGAATCACAGATGAATCACGCGAATAACGGCCGCACCCGGCATCGGTTGGCGCCGATAGGCGTTTTGATCGCCGCCGCGGCTCTGTCGATCGGCGATCGTTGCCGGGCCGACGACGTTCGGGACGCAACACAAGCGGCGCCCATCGTCCAAGGGCAACGGATCTTCACGTGCGGCCACAGCTTTCACGTGTTCGTCTACGGCCTGCTGGACGAACTGGCCAAATCCGCCGGCATCGCCGATCAGGAGATGGTCGGCATTTCGCGGATCGGCGGCTCGCGCGTGGTGCAGCATTGGGACGTGCCCGACGAAAAGAACGAAGCCAAGCGGGCCCTGACGGCGGGCAAGGTCGACGTGCTGACCCTGTCGCCGATCTGGCTGCCCGACGCGGGGATCGAGAACTTCGCCAAGCTCGCCGTGGAGCACAATCCGAAAGTGCGGGTGCTGGTTCAAGAATTCTGGTTGCCGAACGATACTTACGAACCGAAATATCCCCTCGACACGCGCAAGAAAGTCGACCACGATGCCACCGACCTCGCCGCGCTGCGCAAGAGCAACGCCGCTTATTGCGACGACATCGAGAAGCACGTTCGCGAGTTGAACGAAGAACTTGGCAAAGACGCGCTCTTGGTCGTGCCGGTCGGCGAAGCTTCCATCGCGCTGCGAGAGAAGATCGTCGCCGGCCAGGCGCCGGGCTTGAAAGTGCAGTGGGATCTGTTTCGCGACACGTGGGGGCACGCCAAGACGCCGCTCATGGCGCTGTCGGGCTACTGCCATTTCGCGGTCATCTATCGGCGCAGTCCCGTCGGCTTGGCCGTGCCGGCGATATTGAAGAACGACAAGACGATCGCCGACGCCGACAAAGAGCCGCTGAATCGATTGCTGCAAGAGATCGCCTGGGAAACCGTCCGCAGCCACAAGCTGACGGGCGTGTCTGCCCGGTGACGGCCTATGACGTTCCGAAGAGGCGAAACGCCCATGAAACGTATCACACGCAACGAGCGCCTGACCCCCGATGAAGCCGCCAAATACAAGGCGGTTCGACAGCAGATCGCCGGCGAACTGCCCGACTTGATCGCGCGTCATCACGATCGCGTGGCCACGCTCGACCAGTTGCACGAGTTGCTGATGCAACTGAAAGCCGCGCGCGAAGCGAAGGGGCTGAGCCTTTCCGATTTGACGGAGCTTACCGGAATGGACCGCTCCGCGCTCTCGAAGCTCGAAACGGGCCAACGCGCCAACCCTACCGTGGAGACCCTCGTGCGCTATGCCGAGGCCGTCGGCCAGCGCCTCGTCGTGGCGCTGGCGGACGCCTGACAGGTTCTTGTGATCGAGCAATTGGCCTGCCCCGTTCGTCTGCCCCAAGGTCTGGGGCGGCAACCGCACTTGGTCGGGCGCCGCATCGCAGAGCGTCTTGATCTCCGTCTTGCGAACCTGCGAGCAACGTGCGCTGAAGCGCTTCGACGTCCTACTCGCCGCCCCCGCTGTCCCGAACCTCGGCTCCTGCCGGCGTGAGGCGGTAAACAATTACAACCCGACGAGGTTTTTGGGTTCGTCGTTAACGGGCGCCCCCATCAGCCAAAGCCAGGATTTGGTACAATGAAAGGGCTGCAAGCGATCGACTGGCGGCTTTTTGTCGAGCCGGAGTCCCGCCGCGCTCCGATCCACTGGCAACCCGGCCGAGTTCCGCCATGAAGGTTCCGCAGGACATCGCCAACCTGCTTGCCGTCTGCATCCGCGACTTGCTTTGGTATAGGCAGCGCGTCACGACTTTTCTGGACGAATGCGACGTGCCTCCCGGCATAATGGTAGAAGTAAACCGTATGGCGAATGAAAAAACGCCGACGATCAAAGTCATCCACCACGTTCTGGAACGACTTGCCAACCAGGGTGACGAAGGCACGCAAGCGGCACGCGCGATGCTCACCAAGATGTATTATTGGAACGATCTGCACAGCGTCGCCGCCGACCGAAAAGACCAGGCCGTGGCCTCACTCAAAGCGTTCCGCGAGGGATACGACCGATTCCGGGCGCAGCGGGAGTATTTCGAGGAGCAAATGGCACAAGAAAAACGCATGCACGCCGAGCGCGCTGCACGCGGCCAGATGAAGGGTCTTGACCATTCCGTGCTTTACGGGTTCCGAGACGAGTTCGACCAAATAGCGATGCTGCCGGACAAGCAGGAGCGGGGGAACCGCCTGGAAGCCTTGATGAACAAGGTTTTCGACTATTACTGCGAAGACTCGAAAGGCCCCGTCCGCCGCACTGGAGAACAAATCGACGGGTTGTTCAAGCTTGACAGCCATTGGCATTATGTCGAGGTTCGCTGGAAGGATGAGAAGGCCATCGCCGCCGATGTATCGGTTTTGCGCGATCGGGCCAAGAGCGCCTTCGGCGGCGACACCAAGGCCCTGTTTATCTCTTTCAATGGGTTTACCTCGGAATGCCTGGAAAGCCTCGGCAACCAATCCGATGAGCGCGTCATCCTGATGGACGGCTTCGACCTACGCTGCGTGCTGAATTGCGACATTGCCCTCGACGTGCTCCTTGGCGAAAAGCAGGCTGAATTGGTTGGCCACAAACGCCCCTTCGTTGGCGCCGCCGAATTCATTGCGAGGAGAGCCGGCCAGAAATGACCGACTGGTTGAGACGGCATCCGGCCGTTTTTGAAAGTCATTGACAATTCCTCAGGGAAGAGACGCCCTCCGCTTAGTGCAGGGCGAACCAGAGGGCAGTTTTGCGCCTCTTGGAAGGTTGCGAAGGAGGGTGAACAACAATGGGAAAGAAAAAGCCAGTATTCGATCATGGTGGGTTTGGAAAGAAGCACAACAGCCTTTTCAGTCCCGGCCCGCAAATGAGGTTGAATGCGTGTGTTGGAAAGAACGGCGGCCCGGCGGGGTTTGATCGGTACGCGACAGGATATTTCGAGGCTGGTGCCAGACTCGTCGCGAGCCTGCAGGCTGACTCGCGGAGCGTGGACTGCGTCATTTACCCGCTCGTGATGGTTTATCGTCACGGCATCGAGACCGCCCTGAAGCATCTAAGCAGAGTGCTTCCGCCACTATGCGATGAAGCCGCGGAGCCAAAGCTCACGCACAATCTGCTCGACAATTGGAAGATCGTCCGCCGCTGTTTGACCGAGATGGAGGAAGGTGACCAGATTCTCGATCGCGTGGAGTTTTTGCTGAAGGAATTTGTGGAGATTGATCCACGTGGAGAGACATTCCGTTATCCGGAAGGCACGAACGGCTCCTTGCTTCTTCAAGACACGAGCCTCATCAATGTCGAAGTGTTCGTCGCAGGAATGGCCTTCATCACCCAATACCTTGAAGGTGCGTGTTGCTGGGCAGATCACTTACAGGAAGTAATGGCCGAGGGCATGCAATGCCAGCAGGAGATGGAGCAGCAAGCGGCAAGCGAACTGGCAGCCTATTACGGGTACGAGGAATCCTATTAATGTCTTCGGCCGAGTGCAGTAACCGCCGCGGCGCGAGACCTTGTTTGATGTCCAGCCAGGTTAGGCTGGCGTTGCGATAGCCGAGGACTTTCGGACAACGGCGCGGGCCGAATAATGGTCCCTGAAGGAGGTCCGAACGATGGAGAAGAACAAGCAGGATGCGGTGCAGCGTCGCCGCCCATACGATGAGGCTTTCAAGCGAGGGGGATAACGGGCACAGGTACTGGGCCAGGTCCAATATCAGCATTTGTCGGCGGCGCCGCAAATCGCCGGCATGCCGAGAGCAGCACTCTTTTCGCCGCTCCGTGGAGGAGATTCGGTCGCCGCTGGCGAGGGGCCTTTCGCCCCCATCGCGAGGCGCCGGGGCTACTTTTCGAAAACCTTCCTTACGCCAAGATCTGCCTGATCACGTTGCCGTAGTCGACGTCGAGCCGCTTGCGGCCGGGGATGTCGAGGCGACGAGGGTCGAGGCCGAGCAGGTGCAGCACGGTGGCGTGAATGTCGGTCACGTAGTGCGCGTCTTCGGCGACGTGAAAGCCAAGCTCGTCGGTCGCCCCGTGGATGCAGCCGCGCTTGACGCCGGCCCCGGCCAGCCAGACGGTGAAGCCGTGCGGATGGTGGTCGCGGCCCGTCTTGGCCGCCCCTTGAATCTCCATGCCGGGCGTGCGGCCGAACTCGGTGCAGAACACGACGAGCGTGTCGTCCCACATCCCGCGCCGCTTGAGGTCTTTCAGCAAGGCGGCCACCGGCTGGTCGATCTCGCCGCAGAGCTTCGAGTGCAGCTTTTGCAGCTCGGTGTGAGAATCCCAGGCGCCGTAGTTCGACAGGTAAACGAGCGAGAACCGCACGCCGCGCTCGGCCAACCGCCGCGCGGCCAACAGCCGGCGGCCCGCTTGCTCGGTGGCCGGAACGTCGATGCCGTACAGCCGCAAGGTTTCTTCGGTCTCGTCGCCGAAGCGCAGCGCCTCGGGCGCCGCCATCTGCATGCGATAGGCCAACTCGTAGGAGCGTATGCAGGCCGCCAGCCGCTCGTCGTCGGGATATTCGACCGAGGCGAGCTGGTTCAAGCGGCCGATCGCTTCGAACTCGTTGCGCTGCTCGTCGGCCAGCACGTCGGCGGGCCGCCGGCCGAAAGGCAATGGGTTTTCGGGATCGAGCGAGAGATGGGTTCCCCCGTATTGCGGCCCCAGGTAGTCGCCCGAAAAATTCTCGCGGACGCGCGGGTCGACGATGTTGCCCAGGGCCACGAACTGCGGCAGGTTTTCGTTCAGGCTGCCCAGCCCGTAGCTCAGCCAGGCGCCCAGCGAGGGCTGCTTTTCGTCCAAGCGGTGCCGCCCGTGGTGAAACTGCTGCTCGGCGTAGTGGTCGTTGTCGGTGGTGTACATCGAACGCACGAAAGAAATATCGTCGACGCACCCGGCGAGATGCGGCAGCCAATCGGAGACCTCGATGCCCAACTTGCCGCGCTTCTGGTAGCCGACTTGCAGCGGAAAGATCGTCGGGTAGGTGACCCGCTTCATGCCGACGACCGATCGCGAGCGCTGCTCATAGAGCGGGCTGAGCAGCGGGTTCGCAATGGGGGCTTCTTCGTAGGTCTTGCCGGCGTACTTGTTGAGCGCCGGCTTCGGATCGAACGTTTCCAAATGGCTATAGCCGCCGGAAAGGAAAATCCAGATCACGTTCTTCGCCTTGGGCGCGAAGTGCGGTTGGCCGTCGGGCGGACTCGCCGCCGCCTGCGAGGCGCGGGCGATCGGATCGTCGTTCAGCATGGCGCCGAGCGCCAGCCCGGTCGCTCCCCACCCCACGTCGGCCAGAAAGGTGCGGCGCGCGATCCGCCCGCAGGGCGGCAAACTTCGCATGAACATAAGCGGTTATCCTTCGTGCAGTAGTCGCTCTGCGGTGACGGCACGCGGAGCGTGCCTACTACTTTGCGCGGCGCCCCGCGCAGCGGCTTAGCGAATCGTCATGAAATCGTGGTGGCTGTACAACACGTGGACCAAGCTTTCTTTGGCGCGCAACGCCGGATCGTTTGCGGGGTGGCTGGCATCCGCAGGATCGGCGGCGGTCGCCGAGGTGGGCGCCGCGCGGTAGACCTCAACCTGGCGCCGCAGCAGTTCGAGCGACGTTTGGCGCTCTTGCTCATTCGGCAGTCGAGTCAATAAATGCTCGAACGCGGCGTCGACGAAGGCCGCGTCTCGTTGCGATTCTTCGGCGATTCGGGCGACAATCTCTTGCCACAGGCGCCGGGCCAGAATTCGGCTGGGTTGCAGCGTTAGTTCGGCGTTGACCAGCGCCAGCGCCTGCTGGGGCGCGACGGTCTGCGTGCGCCGATAGCATTCGCCCGGATTGGCGGCGTCGAACGTCTCCAACAGCGGTTCGCGCGCCTCGCCATGATGGCTGATGTACAAGCTGCGGCGGCGAGTCGCGGCGGCCTGGGCATGTTCGATTTCTTGTCCGCCGAGCGAAAGATCCAAGAGACCGGCCGAGTGCAGCACCGAGTCGCGCACGGCCTCGGCCTCGATTTGCCGTCGCGGAAAGCGCCACAGCAGGCGGTTCTCTTGATCGACGTTTCGGTTGGGCGAAGCGGCATTAGGCCCCGACATCATCCGATAGGCGCCGCTGGTCACGATCAGGCGGTGCAAGCCCTTCATTTTCCAACCTTGCTCCATCAACTCGACCGCCAGCCAATCCAAAAGCTCTGGATGCGAAGGCGGCTTGCCGTTGCGGCCGAAGTCGAACAGCGTGGCGACCAGAGGCTGGCCGAAATGCCGCATCCAAAGTTGATTGACCGCCACGCGTGCGGTGAGCGGATTCTCGCGATCGATCACGGCCTTCGCCAGCGCCGTCCGGCGCCCGGTGCTTTGCCGCGGGTAAGCGGGCGAAATCAGGGCGAATTCCTCGGATTCCACCGTGGCCACCTGGGCCGCGGCAACGGCAGCCCGATGGACCTGGTCGGCCTTGGCCTTGGCCGCCGCGCGTTCGGCGTCCGTGCCGGGCTTGGCCTCGATCGCCGCCAACGCCTGCATGGCGGCTTGCTCGTCGGCAGCGGCTTTGGCCCTGGCCGCGCCGCGCTCGGCGCGCGAGGCCCGACGAGCCAGTTCCCGGGCGTCGGGCGATTGCAAATAACGGGCGTCGCCCGCCGCGATGCGCGCTTCGAGCGAAGTCAGTTCTTGTTTCGCCGCTTCGACATTCGCTTCGCTCGCCGCGACGGCCAAGCGGACCACGTCGAGCTTTCGCTGCGCCGCGGCGACTTGCCGCCGGGCCTCGACCTCGGCGGCATCGCGCACTCCGCGCCCGCCGACGATCGAAACGGCAGGCGCCGCGCAGAATGGCGTGGCGATCCAACCTTGACGGCCGGCCACGTCTTGATCGGCCGGGCAGTCCGGCTCTTCGAAATCGAACCGCACCGCGGGCGGCTGATTGGGATGGGTGAACGTGATCTCATCGAACGCGACGGCCGTACCAGGCCGCGCATCGACAAAGATGCCTTGCTGCGGATGGCCCGCCGGGTTCCAGCCGTGCAGCGCCGCCGGCGCCGCATCGGCCAAAACGGCGCCGCCCGGCAGGTTCTTCACGGTCAGCAAGATCTGATCGCGCGCAACGTCGATCGTCCCGGTCACTTGAAAATGGCTTTGGCCGACGGCCAGATCGTAGCGGCCGATTTCCACGGTCTCGAACGTGCCGGGACGATAGGTGAGCAACTTGCCTTGCTCGAAGCCGATATAAGCGCCGGTGGCGCCGGTCGAAATGTCGAGCCCGAGTTGGAAATTCGCATGGGCGTCTGCCCACAGTTTGATCTGGAAAGAAACGGTCGATCCGTCGCGCACGGCGCCCACGGCCGAGACGGGATTGGCCAAGGCCCGTCGCCCTTGGCGCGCGTCGAGAAACAGCGATTGCTTGCCGGCCAGCGATTGCGAAAGCTTGGCCGCCGTCTCGATTTTGGCCAGCCGCGCTTGAGCGGCTTTCAATTCGGCTTCCAGCGCCGGCACCGACCGGGCGAACTCGGCCTTGGCCTCGGCGACCTTCGGTTCGATCTGCGAGATCGCCGCTTGCCGCTTCGCCCGCTCCTCTTGTTGAATGAACGGCTTCAAGCCGGGATATGCCGCCACGGGCGGCAACGTCACCGCCGCGGCCGGCGCCTGCCCGCCGCCGAGAATCGCGGGCACGCGCGGCTCGACCGGCGGCCGGCCCTCGATCTTATTGCGCTCGTCGCCTCCCGAGTACATGAACGTCTGGGCATCGAGCTTTTCGTCGAACACCCGGATCATGCCGCCGGGGATGGGCCCGTAGGGCTTTCCATAGATGTATTTCTCGAACGGCCCCGGATCGGGCGAGCCCGCGACGCGGTCGTGCCGCATTTCCAAGGGCTCGAAGAATGCGCGAAATCGAAAATACTCTTCCTGCGTGATCGGATCGTATTTATGGTCGTGGCAGTGAGCGCAGTTGAGCGTCAGGCCCAGAAATGCCTTGGCCGTGTGCTCCACGTTGTCCTTCATCCACTGGTTGTAGTTCCACTTGAAAAAGTTGCGCACCAGGTAGCCTGTGGCCACGATATTCTGGTCGTCGTCGCCGGCGACCTCGTCGCCGGCGAGCATCTCCAACACCATCCGGTCGTAGCCCTTGTCGTCGTTCAGCGAGCGCACGATCCAATCGCGCCAGCGCCAGATCATGGGGTAGCTGTTCATCACGTCGGGCACGGTCCGCCGGCCGTACCAGTCGCTGTAGCGCCAAACGTCCATCCAGTGCCGGCCCCAACGCTCGCCGTATTGCGGGCTGGCCAGCAGCCGATCGACGACCTTTTCGTAAGCGTCCGAAGAAGCGTCGGCGAGGAAGTCTCTCAACTCTTCGCCGGTCGGCGGCAGCCCGATCAGGTCGAGGTAGACTCGGCGCAAGAGCGTCGATCGATCGGCCTCGGCGTTGGGCTGAAGGCCGGCGCGCTGGTGCTCCGCGGCGATGAAATGATCGATGGGATTCCGCGCCCAAGCCGCCCCGGAAAGCGGCAGGGCGGGACGAACCGGCCCGCGAAAGGCCCAGTGCGCGCGCGGATCGGGCTCGGCGCGATCACCGCTTGGCGCCGCGGCCCCGGTGGCGATCCAGGCGGAGATTTTGGCGATTTCTTCGGCGGTGAGCGGCCGTCCTTCGGCGGGCATCCGCGTCGATTCGTCCGCGGCGGCGATTCGCTCGACGAGCCGGCTCGCCGCCGGCTTGCCCGGTTCGATGGCCGGGCCGCTGTCGCCCCCTTTCTTCATCAAGGCCACGCTATCGACGCGCAACCCGGCCTCTTGCTTCAAGGCGCCGTGGCAGGCATAGCAGCGCGACTTGAAAATCTTCTTGACGTCGCGAACATAGTCGACGGCCTCTTCCGCCGCCGCTCGCGGCGCAGCGCCAGCCAAAGCCCAGCAACAACAAAGACCGATCGCGACCGACTTCACCGCCGCACCTCCTCGAACGCGCGAATCGCGGTAGCCAAAGCCTGGTCGATATTCTAAGCGAAGCGGGCCGGAAAGCCGAGCGAATATTGACGATGCGACACGCAAACGTTGAAACGAAGGCGATTGCCTGCAACAATCGACTCGAACTGGCATTTGCGACGATCATCCCACGCACCAGGAGCTTTTCCATGCTCGGACCATCAACCGCCTTCAATCGGCGCGGCTTTCTGGGAGCGACCGCCGGGGTCTGGTTGGCCGGCGCCGCAGGCCGCCTGGCCGCCGAGGAGCGCCCCGAGGTGACCCAGCCGCGAGCCACTTCAGGCGATGATGCGGTCGAGCCGAATTGGAAGGAACGACTCACGATCTCGGTCGGCCCCGACAAAGCCGACCTGGTCGGCGCCACCGATCGCGCGCTGCAAGCGGCCGTCGACTATGTCGCGCGGCTCGGCGGCGGGACCGTGCAGATCTTGCCGGGCCAGTACCTGCTGCGCAACGCCGTCTATCTGCATTCCCGCGTCCGCCTGCTCGGCGCCGGCGAAGACAGCCTGCTCGTCAAGGCGCCGTCGACGACGACCAAGTTGGCGGCCGATTCCGATTGGTTCGACCAGGAGATCACGCTGGCCGACGCGGCCGGATTTCGCGTCGGCGACGGCGTCTGCCTGCGCACGCGCAATCCGCACAACGGAGGCATGGAAGTGGCCAAGCGAACGCTGGTCGCCCGCGACGGCAATCGCTTCAAGCTCGACCGCGCGTTGCGGCAGAATTTCTGGCTGATGGGCGAATCGACCGTTTCGACCTTGTTCCCGATTCTCAGCGGCGAAGAGATCGAGGGCGTAACGATCGAAAACCTCGCGCTCGACGGCGACAAGGCGCACAACGAAAATCTCGACGGCAACTACGCCGGCTGCATTTTCCTGCAAGATTGCCGCCGGATCGCGATTCGCGGCGTCACGGCGCGCAACTACAACGGCGACGGCATCAGTTGGCAGATCTGCCACGACGTCGTGGTCGAGAAATGTCAAAGCCACGACAACACGGGCCTGGGCCTGCATCCCGGCTCGGGCTCGCAACGGCCCGTGATTCGCGACAATCGGCTGGAAGCCAACGACATCGGCATCTTTTTCTGCTGGGGCGTCAAATATGGCCTGGCCGAGAAGAACGTGATCCGCGGCAACCGCAAGCACGGAGTGTCGATCGGCCATCGCGACACGAACAACCTGATCTGCGACAACGAAATCGTCGGTAGCGGCGAGGCCGGCGTGCTGTTTCGCCCCGAGCGCGGCAAGGATTTCGCACCGCACCACAACCGGCTGGCGCGCAACCGGATCGTCGACAGCGGGGCCGAGCAGGGCATCGGCGTCGACGTGCAGGGCCAAACCGAGCAGGTCGAGATCGCCTCGAACGAAATCCGCGAAACGCGCGAACCGATGCGCCGCATCGGCGTCCGCGTCGGCAAGGAAACCCGCGAGGTGAAGCTGACCGACAACCGGATCGAAGGCTTTTCGCAAGCGGTGCTGGAGGCTCAATAATCTGGCGTCAGCGCCGCGCGGATCGGGCAACCGCTCGCGTCGGCCGGCCGATTGGATCGGTAGGCGGCGAGCAAGCGGCGCGACTCCTCAGCCAACGCGCGGCGGACCTCGCGGCGCTTGCCTTTCACCCGCGGAATGCGCATCCGCTCGTAGGCCGTCGTTTGATGTCGCAGCCAGGCGATCACGGTGGACTCGGCCCGCTTTTCGATCGGGATCCGCTCGGTGCGCGCCACCGTGCCGCTGCCCACCGGCGTCGCGTGCCGCGTGACGGCCTCGGCGAGCGCCTGGGCAAGCTCGGCATGGGCCGGGGCGAACGCCAGAAAGTCGAGCACCGCCGCGCGAAACTCCGCGACATATTCTTCGTGCTTCCGCTCGCGCCGCGCCGTATCGGCCTGGCGCCGCTTGGCATACGAGGCCGTCGAGCGCTCGGCGGCCAATTCGCGCTCGATCGCTTCGATCCGCTCGGCCGGCGCCCAGACGCCCAGGGAGAATAGCTTGCGGCCGCGTTTTTGCCGCACGGTCCAAGTCGGCCCGGCGGCTTTCACGCGGCGCGTCAGGCCGGCGTCGCCCGGCGGCAGCAGCTTCCAATCGCGCGGAACGTTCAACGCCCGGCCGTTCGCCGTGAAAACGGTTCGCTCGTTCGGCCCTGGGACGACGATCCTGGTTTCGTGCGGCATCAACGATCGGCCCCGAGAAAAAGCGCCAGTTTATGCGATGAGCGGTTCGAGGAACACCGTCTCCTATCGCCCTTTTTCCCTGGCCGCTTCGCTCTGCTTCCAGGCCTCGACGTACTTGCGCACTCCGGCCCGCGTGGCGGGAGAGGGGGCGGCAAGCAGCTTTTCCAACGTAGCGCCGCGGAACAACTCGCCCCGGCGGCGGAGCAATGCGGCGGCTTGGACCGCGACGGCTTCGTCATACGCGGAAAGTTCTTTGACGAGACCGGCCGCGTCGCCGTCTGCTTGCTCGATCAATCGCTCGGCGTATTCGCCGGCGGCGGTGAAGCCGGGGCGGCCGTCGGCGTCGAGCCAGACGGCGCCGGTCGCGGCGAGCGAGGAGGGTCTCCAATCGGGCGAGTCGGGCTGATAGGGACGCGGCGTCGGCCAGTAAAGCTCCGCGATGCCGGGACCAATCGCCACGACGACCAGATGCGCGTCGTGCGGCGGCTTGGCAAGCGTCCACGCGGCTTCGTACTTCAGCCCCGGCAGGTTTTTGCGATCTGCGGGGATCGATTCGCGGCGAACTTCGCCGCCGTTGACGAACAGCACGATCTCCTCCGCCTTGCTCCACGACGGCCCCCAGACGCGCACGTCGAGCCTTAATGTTTCGGCGCCGGCGGGAACAAGATCGCCGGGGCCGTAGCGGCCATCGACCGCCACGTCGGCCGCCAGGCCGAAGCTGACCGACGCGCACCCGGCCAAAAAACTGTGGACGGCCTCGGCCGCGTCGATGCGGCCGGGATCTTCGTCGCGGCAGCGGACGTAGGTCCGCGCCTGGCCGACGATCGACCGGGCGACGTCGTGCGAATCGCTGGCGCCGACCGGCGTGATTTTCAGCCCGGCGTTCAACAGGCCCAGCCAGTCATGCACCAGCCGCCAAGGGTCGCTCTGCAAGGCGCCCGAGTTGACCAGTTCCATCGCATTGGCCTCGAGCCGCCAGCCATCGAGGTTTTCGCCGGCGATCGCTAGGTGCCGCCGCGGGTCGAACGGACGAAAGCCGGAATGAATGTCGCGCGGATGATTGAGCACGATCGCCCGGCGCCCGCCGCCGGCGCGGATCGCCGCGAAAATCTCCGGCCAGCCGCCCCCCTCATGCGCAATCGGCGCCGCGGCCGGATCGAGCGGAAAGACGTTGAAATGGCCCAGCTTCGTCGTCACCTCGTCGCCGACCAGCGGACTGAAATAGCGCCGCACGCCGGCCGCGGCGGCTGCCGCTTCGTAGTCGATCTGCACGTTGTGGTCCGCGGCGACCGGCAATTCCAAGCCTTCGGCGGCGAGCGTGACCATTCGCTCTTCGAGCGTCGCGTCGCCGTGCCGCGAGTAGGTGAAGGTGTGCAGGTGCGTGTCGCAACTGGCATAGCCGGGCAACGAAACTTCGCGGCGAATCGCCAGCCGCACGTCTCGACGGTCGCCGACAGCGAGTTCGATCGTCTTCTCGTCGATGCCGTATTCGAAGCCTCGTCCCGCATAGAGCCGATACTTTCCGGCGGGCAAGCCGAATTCGGCGCGGCCGTCGGCCGTATAAACCACGCCCGGCCGAACGGCCAGCCGTAAACTCGATTCGGCGCCGACCGAGCAGAGCGAATCGTGCTCGTCGACGATCGTCAACCGCGCCGGCAGCGGCCGGCCCGAATCGGCGTCGGTCGCCGTGACGCTCACCGTCGCTTGGCGGAGCGCGTCGGCCCGCGAAAGATCGATCAGCCGCACGTCGCCGACGAACACGTCGTCGGAGGTCGGCCCCGAGCCGGATATCGACAGTACATTATCGCCCGCCCGCAGCGCTCCCGGCTGCAATTCCCAAAATGTGGTCAAGGGATTTTCGTCGGTCGAAAGGCGGCCCAACTCTTGGTCGTTGATTCGCAATCGCCAGGTTTGTTTCACGTCTCGCTGGCGGAGCCGCAACGTGTAGGGCGCGGCATTCGGCTCGGCCGCAAACGTCAGCTTCAGTTCGGGGCCTTCGGCGGCTGCCGGAAAGTCGGACCACTCGCGAGCCTCGCCCGAGCGCAAGTGATGAAATTGCGGATCGAGCACGCGCTCGGTGGCGGTTGAGACGGCAGTCGAAGAAATGCCGGCGAGAACAACCCATGCGCCAAGTTGCGTCAGGAAGCGTAGCATGGAGAGATGATAGACGAAAGCGCGGCGACTTGCACCGCCCCGCCGCTCGGCAAGGGAGGCAGTCCGTGAGCGGCAAACATGTCTACGCCAGCTATTCGCCGACGTAGGCATGTCACCTGCCGCGCCTGCATTTCGAACCGGGCGATAGCGCCCGGAGCTACATGGGGAAAGCCTGTTAGGAAAACAACCCCGGCACCAGGCTGCCTTCGCGCACAATCATCACGGGGCGGCCGGTGTTAGTGTGGTATTCCTTTTCGTAGTCGATTCCCAGGCTGTGGTAGAACGAAGCGGCGACCTGGTCGGGAGTGATGGGATCGCCGGCCGGTCCCATCGCCTTTTCGTCGCTGGCGCCGATCACCTGGCCGCCGCGAATACCGCCGCCGCCGATCAAGCAGAACATGGCCCGCGGCCAGTGGTCGCGGCCGGCGGTCTTATTGATCTTGGGGGTGCGGCCGAATTCGCCGGTGACGAAGACCGTCGTGGTTTCCAACAT
>DATNEC010000513.1:0-16393 GCA_035606815.1 Pirellulales bacterium | reverse complement strand
CGTCTGGCTTTCCAGGCCCTCGATCGCCGCCGCCAGGTGCGCGCTCCAGTCGCCGCCCTCCGTCTGCCGCTCGTACGACACGCGCTGCACGAGTTCCGACGCGGCCGTGCCGGCCAAGTTATTGTTCGGCGGATTGCTGTTCGGCGGATTGTCGTTCGGCGCCGGCTCGGCCGATGCGGTTGCCGGGGCGTGCGCCGGCGCAGGGAAAGCGCTGCTGGGCGAGGCTGCCGGGGCAATCGCCGAGGTGGCTTGTTCTTTGGCGGCTTGTTCTTTGGGGGCCGCCGGAGCTGCGATCGGCTTGGCGCTTGCATCGCGAGCCAGGGCAGACGCCGGCGGTCCGCTGGCGGCCGCGGGGAATCCCGGCTTGAGATCGGCGCCCGGCCCCGCGGAAGCCGCGTTGCCGGCCGCCTTGGCGATTTGCTGTTTTTGGTAGGCCAAAGCGGCGCGCACCTGCTGGGCCACCAACGGCCACAGCGCCGGGTCGCAGTTGCGAAGTTCTTCCAGCAGCCGCTTTTGGACCTCGGGATTGACGTCGCCGAGCGCCTCGACCTCGGCGATCACTTCTTGTAACGAGGGCGCCTTGTTGGCATTAACTCCCGAGAGAGATGAATCCGGAGCAGCGCCGCCCGATCCGGCTTGCGCAGTCGGGACGGGCGGCGCCTTCGCGGCCGGTCCAGGCCGAACGTCGCGTTGGGCGCCGGCCGAGGCGGCCGCGGGCGAAGCTGGGCGCCGGTCCGCCGCGGCCGGCGGGCCGCCGCGCTCCTTCGGCGCGATCGCGCAGCCCACTGCCGATACAGTGGCCGCCGCCAACAGGCCGACCGTCAACTTCATTGCGTGCATAGATGGCTAGACATGCCGAAGACTTGCGGGAGGCGGGAGAATAAGAGAAACGCCCGGCGGCTGCAAGCCGTCTCCGTTTGCTCCCCAGGGCGCGAGACCCTGTTTCGCATTGACTCTTTCCTCCATGCCGACATATCATCCGTGGGCGTCTTGACTTCCGCGTTTGGCCGGAGGAGCCGAGCCAAGCATCGGGCGGCGGTCGGTGTTTCGAGAACGAAACGGTGAACTTAGCCATTCATGCGACGCGCATCGCTTATCCTCGGCTAGCGGCTGACGCCGCGCCACGGGCACATCTGATCGGCATTGCCGGCGCCGGCATGCAGGCCCTGGCCGAAGTAATGCTAGGGCGGGGCTGGCGTTTAAGCGGCTCCGATCTTTCGCCTCAAGGCGCCGCCTGGCTGTCTGAGGCGGGCGTGCCCGTTTACGCCGGTCACCTGGCTGGACAGGTTCCGGCCAACGCACGGCTGGTGGTGCATAGCGATGCCGTGCCCGCCGATAATCCGGAACGCCTGCGCGCAACCGAGCTTGGACTGGAGCAATTGAGCTATCCCGCCGCGCTCGGCCGCCTGATGGCGGGACGAACGGGGTTGGCGGTCGCCGGAACGCACGGCAAAAGTACAACGACGGCTTTGGCCGGCGAGATTCTCGCCGGCGCCGGGCAGAAGCCGACCGTGGTCGGCGGCGCCGCGCCGCTGGGCCGCCGCTCGGGCGGGCGGCACGGAACGGGCGAATCGGTGCTGGTCGAGGCGTGTGAATACCGCGAGAATTTCTTGCATCTTGCGCCCCGCGTCGTCGTGCTGCTGGGCATCGAACACGATCATTTCGATTGCTTTCCCGCCTTCGGGGAGGTCGAGGCCGCGTTCGCTCGATTCGTCGAGCGCGTGCCGCGCGACGGCCTGGTCTTGGCGCATGCCGGTTGCCCTGCGACGCTGCGCGTCGTTCGGCAAGCCCGTTGCCGCGTCGCCACGTTCGGCCTGGGCGCCGCCGCCGATTGGCGCGCCGAGCGCCTGCGCGCAGCCCGAGGGCGATATGCTTTCGAGATCGTGCGTCGCGGGCGCCGCGTGGCCGATGCGAAGCTCTCGATCCCGGGCAGGCACAATGCCGTCAACGCGCTGGCCGCCGCCGCCCTGGCGGGCGAGCTAGGGGTCGAGGGCGCGGCGATTTCACGAGCGCTCGCGCAATTCGCCGGCCTGCGCCGCCGCCAGGAAACGCTCGGCAGTTGGCGCGAGATCGTACTCTTGGACGACTACGCGCACCATCCCACGGAAATCTCGGCGACCTTGAAAACCGTTCGAGAGCGCTTCCCTGGCCGGCGCATCTGGTGTATTTTTCAGCCTCATCAGGTTTCGCGAACGCGCGCCCTGCTGGACGAGTTCGCCGCCAGCTTGCACAATGCCGATCGCGTCGCCGTGGCCGACATTTACCGGGCTCGAGAAGGGCCTGGCGAGCGGGCCGAGGTGACGGCCGCGGATTTGGCCGCCCGGTTGCGAATGCGCGGCGGCCACGCGCTGGGCGTGCATCGGGCCGATCAAATCATCGAGCAGGTCGGCGCCGATTTGGTTCCCGGGGACGTGCTGATTACCTTAGGCGCGGGCGATATCCGGAAAGTTGGTGATGCTTTTGTGGAGCGGCTTCGAACATATCGTGCGGCAGGCTGAGCCTTTGGCCCCGCACACCTGGTTTCAGTTGGGCGGCCCGGCCGAATTCTTCGCGGAACCGCGCACCCTCGACGAGTTGCAGGGCCTGGTTCGCCGCTGCGCCGAGGAGGAGTTGCCCATCCGCGTGCTGGGCGGCGGGTCGAACGTTCTGGTGCGCGACGAAGGCGTGCCGGGGCTGGTGGTTCGGTTCGCCGAAGGGGTTTTCGCTGACATCCAGGTCGCGGCCGGTCGCGTGACCGCCGGCGGCGCCGCCAAGCTGGGGCATGTGATCTCATCCGCCGTCCGCGAGGGCCTGGCCGGCCTCGAGGCGCTCGTCGCCATTCCCGGAACGGTCGGCGGCGCCCTGCACGGCAACGCGGGCAGCCGCGGCGGCGACATCGGCCAATGGACCCGCCGCGCGACGGTCATGACGCGCAGCGGCGAGGTCATCGAGCGGCAGCGCGACGAACTCGTCTTCGCCTATCGCGAAAGCAGTCTGGACGAGCTGGCGATCCTGTCGGCCGAGTTCGAATTGGAGGCGGAAGATCCCGAGCAGCTCACCAAGCGAATGCAGCAGCAATGGATCGTGAAGAAAGCCAGCCAACCGCTCGGACACCAGAGCGCGGGCTGCATCTTCAAGAACCCCCGCGGCATGAGCGCCGGGATGCTGATCGATCAGGCCGGCCTGAAGGGCACGCGGATCGGCGGCGCCGAGGTCAACGATCGGCACGCCAACTTCATCGTCGCCGAGCCGGGCGCTGCGAGTCACGACGTGTTGCGGTTGATTGAATTGGTGCGCAGTCGCGTCGCCGATCGGATCGGAATTGATTTGGAGTTGGAGATTCAAGTGTGGTGAGAGAAAGGCGTCAGGCGCCAGAAACCGACGTATCGCGCCCAAACGAAACAACGGACGCCTGATACTTGACGCCCTGCCATCAAGGAGGATGGCCCCATGAACCAACGTTCGACTTCCCGCCTGCGCATCGCCTTGCTTGCGGGCGGCGGCTCGGCCGAGCGCGAGGTCAGTTTGGCCAGCGGCCGGCAAGTCGCCGCCGCGCTGGCCGGCCGTGGGCATTCCGTCGACGCATTCGACCCGGCTGAAATCGAAATCGCGGAAATCTACTGGGGCCGCTACGATGTTTGCTTGATCGCTCTGCACGGCGGCGCCGGCGAAGACGGTCGCGTGCAGGCGGCGCTCGAATCCCTGGTCGTGCCCTACACGGGCAGCGGGCCGGTGGCTTCGCGGTTGGCGATGAGCAAGTCGGCCGCCAAGCACCGATTCCGGCAGCGTGGCGTTCCGACGCTGCCCGCGGCGACGTTCCAGGCCGCCGACGCGAGCAGCGAAGCGGCGCGGCGCGTGGCTTCGCTGGGTTATCCGTTGGTCGTCAAGCCCGATGGTCAAGGGTCGAGTTTGGGAATCGGCGTGGCGCTCGACGAACGCGAATTGGCGGCGCGGCTCGCCGAGGCCTTTCGCTACGACTCGCTCGCGTTGATCGAGCCTTGGGTCGACGCTCGCGAGTTCACCGTGGCCGTGCTTGGCCGGCGGGCCTTGCCCGTGCTAGAAGTCGTGGCGCCCGGCGGCTTATTCGATTTCCAGGCCAAGTACGAAAGCGACGCAACCGAATATCGCTTCGAGACCGGCTTGTCCGGCGCGGTCGCCGGTCGCTTGCAAGCCATCGCCGTCGACGCCGCAGCGGCCTTGGAAACGTCGGGATTGGTCCGCGTCGATTTGATGCTCGATCGAGAAGGCCGGCCGTGGGTTCTCGAGGTCAACACCGTGCCGGGCCTGACTTCGCACAGCCTGGCCCCCAAGGCCGCGGCCCGCGCGGGGTTCGACCTCGCGGCGCTTTGCGAGTGGATGTTGGCCGATGGGCTTCGCAGATTCTCTCAGACGAAAAACCCGGCAGTCGAGGCGGTTCCATGATGTCCAACGCGCCCTTGAAACCGAACTCTCCGACGCGCGGCTCGACGATTCGCCCCGTTTCCACCGGGCGATTCTGGTTCCGCAAGCTCCTGACCGTCATCGTCGTCGTCGCCGCTCTTGGTGCCGGCGCTTATGCGATCTGGCAAAGCGTGCGCCCGCACGTGCTGGCGTCGCCCCACTATCAAATCCAGCTCGACGCGGTCGCCGTCACGCCCCAACCGACGTGGATTCGTAGCGACGTCAAGGCCGAGGTCGTCCGCGACGCCGAGTTGAACGGCCCGCTTTCGGTGCTCGATGAAGACCTGGCGAGGCGCATGCACCAGGCGTTCGCTTCGCATCCTTGGGTGGCGCAAGTCGTGCGCGTGACGAAACTGCCCGCGGCGCGATTGCAAGTCGATTTGCACTATCGAGAGCCGGTCTGCATGGTGCAAGTCCCCGACGGGCTGTTTCCCATCGACGGCTCCGGGGTGTTATTGCCGACGACCGATTTTTCGCCGCACGAAGCGGCCCGTTATCCCCGCTTCTCGAACGCGCCGTTGCCCACCGAGCCGCCGGCCGGATCGGTCTGGCAAGACGAGCGGATCTTCGCGGCGGCCCGCTTGGCCGCGGCCTTGAGCGGAATTTGGGACGAGATGGGTTTCCGCCACTTCGAACTGACAAGCGAGACCGGAAGCGGCTTCGACTTTCAATTGTTGACGAAAAAAGGGAAGCGCGTCTTCTGGGGACCGGCGCCCGCGGGCGACGAGGCCGGCCAGGCGCTGGCAAAGGCCAAACTGGCCCGGCTCAAGCAATACTTCGTCGAGCGCGGCTCCCTCGAAGGGCCCCACGGCGCGCAAGATCTCGACTTGCGGCGGGGGGCCGAGATCCATGTCGTTCCGCGCACGGCGCTAAGGCCCGATTGAGACGGCCGCGCCGCGTCGCGCTACTCGGCTTCCGCAACCGAGCACAGCGGCTTGGGAACCCGCTGGCCCTTGTATTTGCCCGGTTCGCGCAGCAGTTCAGCGATCGTCGAACCGCCCAAAGCCTGCTCCACCATCGCCACGGCGCCGTCGAGCCGGCGATGCAACGGGCACAGCGTCGTATGGCCCTTCAAGCCCAGGGGGCAGTGGGTGATGCGCCGCAACGGGTCGACGGCCTGCACCACGTCGAGCACCGTCAAGCCGGTCGCCGGCTTGGCCAAGGTAAAGCCGCCGTGCAACCCGCGCTGAGCGCGCACCAGCCCGGCGCGGCTCAGGCCCTGCATGACCTTGGCCAGATATCCGGCGGGAACAAGCGTCACGGCGGCGATTTGTTGGGTCGTTTGCGGCGTCTCCGCCTGATCGGCCAAGTAGACGATCGCGCGCAGCGCGTATTCGGCGGTTTGGGAAATCATCTGGCGCCTGGCGGAAAAAAGATAAGTGGACCTTGACATCCAGTATTGAGCGGGTATCTTCAGACCCAAGCTGGATAACTGGATTTGATTATCCACAAACAACCCCGGCCCGACAAGGGCCTTCGCCCCCCCCCGACACGCCCCCGCCCCCATTTCTTTCAACCTATAAGGAGAATCCATGCGTCCAATCGCCCCCTGCTGCGGAATCTTGTTCCTGCTGGCCGCCGCTCTGTTCGCCAGTTTGGCGCCGAACCGGCACGAGTCCGCTCAAGCGGCCGAAGCTGCTGCGCCGGCCAAGCCCAGCGATGAAGTCGTCGAACGAGCGCGGCGGGAAGTCAAAATGCTCGACGATCTTTACAAGACGGCGATCGTGTTCATCAACGACACCTATGTCGAAGACGGCGATGAAGTCGCCGCCGGCGAGATCGCCCGCAATTTGTTCGACGCCATGCGCAAGAAAGGTTGGCACGATGCGCGGCTGGTCGACGCGACGGGCGAACCGATGAACGCCGATAACGCCCCTCGCGACGAGTTCGAAAAGGCCGCCAACCGGCAAATACTGAAGGGAAAAACCTACTACGAAGAAATCGTGCAGGCCGACGGCAAGAATTATTTGCGGGCCGCGACCGTCGTGCCGGTCGTCAACAAGAAATGTATTCTTTGCCATCCCGGTCACGAGCTCGGAGAGGTGCTCGGCACGGTCAGCTATAAACTGCCGTTGGAGTGAGGCCCTCGGAAAATAGGGGCGGACGACAGGCGACAACGGGTGCCGGCGGCCCTAGAATATCGGCGAGAACCCTGGTCGGGAGATGCCGATGAAAACGAAAAGTTGGCGGATGGCGGCGGCGATTTGCTTGTGCTGTTGCGGCGCGGCGTTTTCGGCCGATGCCGACAAACGGGTCTGGGATTTCGAAGGCGACAAGCCGGGCGAGATCGCCGCGGGCTTTTCCGAAGAGGCCGGCCAGTGGCGCGTCGTCGAAACCGACGGCGGCAAGGCTCTGGCGCAGCAAGCCAAGAATCCCGACGAGACGTTCAACGTCTGCCTGGTCAAAGACGGCGACGCCAAGGATCTGGGTCTGCAAGTCCGCTTCAAGGCGGTCGCCGGCGAGCTCGACCAAGGCGGCGGCGTCGTCTGGCGCGCGAAAGACGCCAAGAATTATTACGTCGCGCGCTACAACCCGCTCGAAGACAACTTTCGCGTCTATAAAGTCGTGGCCGGCAAGCGCCTACAGCTTGCCACGGCCGACATCAAGCGCAGCGACGGCTGGCACGCGCTGCGCGTGACGATGCGCGGCGAGCAGATTCAGTGTTTTTACGACGGCAAGAAGCATCTCGAAGTCAAAGACGCCACGTTCGCCGGTTCCGGCAAGGTCGGTCTCTGGAGCAAGGCCGACGCTCGGACGTATTTCGACGAGTTGACGCTCTTGGTTCCGGCGCCGGGGCCGGCGAAAACCGACGGCGCGATCGATTGGGACAGGGCGCAGGGGTTGTTTCGCCGCAGCCAGGCCGGTGAGAAATTGACGAGCGAAGAGCAAGCCTATCTGGACCGCGCCAAGCAGGCGCGTCAGCGCGGCGCGCGCCCCGCGCAATCCGAAGCGCAAGTGAAATTCGTCAGGCCCGAAGGCCTCAAGCCCTTGACCGAAATCAAAGGCGACGAGCGCTACAAGGGACAGGATGGCGGCCTATATGGCGGCGGACGAAACGAACCGCCGCCAAGCCACTTCCAAGCCGCGATCGAGCACGGCAAGCAAGTCGCGCCGCTCGACGGCGACGGCAAGCTCGATAATGGCAAGCCGGCCGATACGGGCAAGATTGCACTGGTTTCCATCGGCATGTCCAACACCACGCAGGAATTCTCGGTCTTCATGCGGATGGCCAACGCCGATCCCGAGAAATCGGAGCATGTCGTGCTGGTCGATGGCGCTCAAGGCGGCATGGACGCGCAGGCCTGGGCCGATTCGACGAAGCGCGATCGATCCAACGCTCGAAACCCTTGGACCGTGCTCGAAGAGCGGCTTGTGCAAGTCGGCGTCACGGCGCCGCAGGTGCAAGTCGTATGGATCAAGCAGGCCCGGGCCGGACCGGCGCGGCTGGGCGAATTTCCCCAGCACGCCGAAGAACTTGAGGGGCGCCTCGTGACCATCGTGCAGGAATTGAAAGCGCGCTTTCCTAACTTGCGCATCGCCTATCTATCGAGCCGCATCTACGCCGGCTACGCCCGCACGCCGTTGAATCCCGAGCCTTACGCTTTCGAATCGGCTTTCGCCGTCCGCTGGCTCATCCGCGACCAGATGGCGGGCAAGCCGGAACTGAATTTCGATCCCGGCAAAGGCGAAGTGAAAGCGCCTTTGTTGCTTTGGGGCCCCTATTTGTGGGCCGACGGCGAGCAGCCGCGCGCCGCCGACGGCCTGGTCTGGAAGCCTGAAGATTTAGGGCCCGACGGGACGCATCCGAGCGAGTCGGGTCGGCGCAAAGTGGCCGAACTGCTGTTGCAGTTTTTCAAGACCGACGCGACGGCGAAGTTCTGGTTTCGCAAGCCCAATTGAGCGAAGAGGAGCCGAAAGGGAACCACGGATGACCCAGTAGGGCCTTCGGCCGCAACCACATTCACTTTTCGCGGGAGCGAAAAGCGACTTTCTGAACAATTACGGAATCAGATGAAGCGAAGTGACGAAACGCACTAGGGCTTCCAAACCAGGGCCACGCGCTCGACGGCGATCTCCGTCTTCTTGGCCCGAACCTCCCATGCTTCCAGTTCCAGTGCATCGGGTTTGGCGGCGGCGTCGAGTTGGTCGGTTTCGGCCTTGAACTCGGCTTCCAAGTCGTCGAGACGTTGTTGAAGGGCCTCGACCGTTTCTTCGGCGTGGTGTACGTCGCCTTGTTCGCGCGCCGCACGGCTGGCCGCGCGAGCGGCCGAGGCGGCGCGATTCATGTTGGCGGTGCTGGCCAGCTTGCGGCCCATCAAGGCGCCCAGCACCGAGGCCCCGAACGAAATCGCCGCCTGCACGGTTTGCTGCTTCGACTGCGACTTTTCCCGCTCGACCTTTTGGTTCGCGCGGCGAATCTGCTCCTTGAGCGCGGCCAGCTTCGGCGCGTATTTGCCTTGCAGCTTTTCCGCTTGGGCGTCGCGGTCCTCGCGCGCGGCATGCGCCAGGCGCACGGCAAAATCCGCCTTGCTTTCGCCGGGCCGCGAAATCTGCTTGAGCGCGGCGCATTTCCAGAGCGAGAGCGTGTGGTTGCGATACAAATGGTCTTTAAGAGCGGTCGCCCAGGCCGCGTAGCTTTTGGGCTTGGAAAACTCGGCGAGCAACGGCGCAAAGGCGGCGCCCGCGACGGGCTCCTTATCGAGGTCCAAGGCCGATTCATCGCCCGTCGTGATTCTTGCGTCTTGCCAAATTGAATCGGTCGAGTCGCCTTCGGTCTGCGCCCAAACGGCCAACTGCTCCCACACGTCGATCGCGGCCTTGGCATCCGCGAAGTGCATCCGCGCCGTACCAAGCAGAGCCGGGCGATAGACCAAGGGGCCATCTTTCGCGCCGCGGTGTTCCGCGGGAAGAAAGAACTCCGCGATCCCCGGCGGCAACACCGGCCGTTCGCCGCCGGGCGCCGCGGAAGCCGCGCCGGCCGGCGGCGCCGCGCGAGGCGCGATATCCGATGCCGCTTCTCGGCGGTCTCGCATCAAGAGTTGGATCTGCTCGCGCGTCAGCGGGCCGCGGAGGTACGACAACGTCCAGCGGGTTTGAAACACGACCGGCTCGTCGTCATGCACGTCGTTCATCAGGAACACGCGATTGCCCAGCGACGACAGCGTCGAGGCCAGGCGCTGGCGGTCGAAGTGGGCGCCGGCCGCGGCCGAAGCCCCTTCCAGCCCGTCGAGCACGCGGGCCTTGTCGCGCTCGGTCTGCAAACGCCCCAAAAACCAGGTTCCGGCGTTGGAAAGTCCTTTGTAATCGAGATCGACCGGGTTTTGCGTGGCCAGCACGACGCCCAGGCCGAAGGCCCGCGCCTGTTTGAGCAAGGTCAGCATCGCCGTTTTCGACGGCGGATTGGCCGTGGGCGGAAAGTAGCCGAAGACTTCGTCCATGTAGAGTAAGGCCCGCAACGCCGACGTGCCGGGCTGCGTCCGCATCCAGGCCAGCAACTCGTTGAGCAGGATCGTGACGAAAAACATCCGCTCGCTGTCCGAGAGGTGGGCGATCGACAGAATCGACAACCGCGGCTTGCCCTCGCCCGTGTAAAGCAGCTTGCCGATGTCGAGCGGTTCGCCCTGCATCCAGCCCGCAAAGCCAGGCGAGGCGAGCAGATTGTTCAGGCTCATCGCCAAGGCGAAACGCTGCTTGGCCGGGAAAAAAGTCTCCAAGTCGATCAGGCCGATCTTTTCGATCGGCGGAGTTTGAATGTCGCGAATCAAATCGGCCATGTTCAGATCTCGCCCCGCCCGCCAGGCGCGATCGAGCAGGTTCGACAGCAAGATATGCTCGCGGCTTTGCAGCGGATCGGCATCGATGCCGAGCAAGCCCAGCAGCCCCGCCACGGCGGAGGAAACCCGCTGGCGGAAGGCGTCGCCATCGGCGACCAGCGCCGCCGGAGGCGCCGCGAACGATCGCAGCACCGTCAGCGGCAAGCCCGCACTGCCGCCGGGCGTGTAGATCGCCAGATCGACGGCCGAACGGAACTTGGCGATCCTCGCGCCGTCTTGCTCCCACTCGGCCAGCCCCGTGCGCCATTGGGCGGCGGTTTGCGCCGCCAACTTGTCTTTGGTCATTCCACTGCGCTCGACCTCGCCCGGGTCGAGCCACGACCGAAAATCCTCCGGCCGCAGATCGGGAAAGGTCAACAGCAGATTGCCCAGGTCGCCCTTGGGGTCGATGGCGATGGCCGGAATTCCATCGATGGCCGCTTCTTCCAACAGCGCCAGGCAAAGGCCCGTCTTGCCGCTGCCGGTCATGCCGACGCAGACGGCGTGCGTCGTCAGGTCTTTGGACTTGTAGAGCAGCAATTCCGGCGTCGTTTGACGATGCTCGACATCATACGACTTGCCGAGATAGAAGGCGCCGAGCTTTTCGTAATCGTTCATCGCAAGGCGCCCGAGTCTACTTTTCGGGCCAATTCAAGTGCTGGTGCAGGAAGGCGAACGTGCCGACCCCGTGGATCGTGTGCGGGCCGTCGAAGAATTCGATGGTCGTGCGCTCGGGGATTTTCAGATCGGCATAGAGCAAGCGGACTTTGGCGTATTCGTAGGCCACCCATTCGTCGGGACCGACGCCGTCGCGGTGGCCGCGCTCGACCATAAACGGCCGCGGCGCGATCAGCCCGGCCATCTCCGCATAGTTGAACGTGTTGCCCAAATCGAATTCGAAAATCTCGTACTCGCCCGTGCCGATGTAGCTGCCCGGCCAGCGAGTCGACGTGTTCTTCCAAATCCACTCGTTGAAGTCGGCCGAGCAAATCGAGAGGCAGTACTCTTTGACCAAGGCCGGAATTCGCATCGCCGATTTGCCGCCGTAAGACAGTCCGTAGAAGCCAATCCGCTCGGGATCGACCATCGGCAGCGAGGCCAGCCAATTCACCGCTTGCTGGTGCTGCGGCACGATCGTCGAAAACAGCGTCTTCTGCAGCGGATTGCTTTTTCGCTGCAAGCTGCGGAAGCGATCGGTGAAGATGTAAGGATTCTGGGGCGAGTAGGTGATGAAGCCTCGCTCCGCCAATTTCAGGGCGAATTGATTGTAGGCCGGGTTGTTGATCTTCGGATCGGCCACGTCCTGCGGCCGCCCCTCCAGCCCATGCTGGCAAACCACCACCGGGCGCCGCTCGCCCGGCTTCAGGTCTTTCGGTAGCAACAAAATGCCGTAGGCGAAGACGTCGGGAAAGACGTTCATCACCACGTCGTAGCCCGTGAACTTGGCTTCGTCGTAAACTTTGCGGCTGCGAACTTCGGGTTTCAGCAGCGGGCGATCGAAGCGGCCGACGACGTCGTTATAGAAATAATCGCGATACGGCTCGGCGGTTTCTTGCCACTTCTCCACCGAGCGGCTGCCGCGGTCGGCCTTCGCCCAGAAGTCGCGGCGCGTGTACTCCCCCTCGCGCATCAAATGCTGCGTATATTCGGTCATTTCGTCCAATTGCCGCTTGAGCCGCACGTTGGGGTCGAACGCGCCGCGCAAATTCGTCGGCGAACCGCCCGCAGCCGCGAGCTTGCCGCCGAAGGCGCCTAGAAACGTTTCCAAGGCGGCGGAACTGCCCGGCAGGCCCTTGCCTTCGCCGCTGGCGACGAGTTGAAGCTTCGGCGCCGGATCGAGTCCCTTCGTCAATTGTTCCGCGCGTTGGAGCTCTTGCTTGACCAAGGTCAAGTCGGGCGTGCGCAGGCGGCCCGGCGCCGCGCCGCTGCGGCCATTGCCGGGGGCCGGCGGGCCAGTGACTTCGGGCACGCGGCTGGCTTCGACGATCAAGCTTCGCGGCGCGATCAGGCTGGCCAACTCCGCGTCGCCGAATTCGTGAAGTAGTGCGAACACATTGCGATAGATCGGCTCTTGCCAGACGTTCTCGCGCGGCTCGAAGTAACCGCTGACGCACGTGACGTCGATCCGCGGATCGAGCGCGGCGGCGCTGAGCGCCAGCAGGCCGCCTTCGGCGTAGCCAAACACGCCGATCGCGGGATCTTTCGGGCCGGCTTCGGCGGCGAACCAATCGACGACGGCCAGCACCTTTTGCACTTCGTAGCCGATCAGGTGCCGGCCCATCTCGAACGCCTGGCGGTAGATGAACTCGCGATGCGGCTGGTTTGTGGGCCGCGCGCCGCCGGCGGAGATCGAATACGTGTCGGCCCGATCGAGCAACGCCGGGATCACCACGCGGCAGCCGCTTTCGGCCAGCCGCCGGGCGAACTGCGCCTCGGGCTCGATGCCGGGCGCCAGGCCGGCCAGCATTTCGGGCGTTTGGTCGGCGTCGGGGATGGCCACGATGTCGGCCAAGGGCTTATCGCGGTTCGGCTTGAGCAGCAAGCCCTCGCCGTGAACGCCAGGCAGCACCCGCCACCGGACGGCATACGCTTCATAGCCTTCGCCGCGGCCGACCAGCGCCGGCTGGCTCGTCGTGGCGATGAACTCCAAGCCGTCGATCTTTTCTCGCGGATCGGCGGCGCCCAAAATCTTGGCCAGCCGCGCCCGGTTCGGCGCCACCGATTCCTGGTACTTGGCGGCCGAAGAAAAGTCGCGGCGCCACAGCCCGGCCCGCGCGGCGACCGAGGCGGCCGTCTCGTTCAGCAAGAATCTATCGATGCCTGCGACCATCGCATCCGCCAGATCTCCCTCCATCTCCAGCGGCGCCGTGCCCGGCAGCGGTTCGCCGGCCGAAATGACGGATGCGGCCGATGCGGCTTCAGCGATGACAACTGCGGCCATTAGCGCACCTCGCAAGAAAACCGCGCGGCGGCAGACGAGAGGCCAGCGGCCGGGGAAGGCATGATTCATGGCGAGATACTCCCAGGGCAGGAACGAGTGCGGAGGGCAATGCCACGTTACCGGCTCGACGGGCCGGACGCAAACCCTTGGCGGTTGCCGCGGTCGAATCGCCAAATTATGATTCAATTCCTCCCTCTCGCAATGCTTAGCCCCAGGAGCTTCCCATGCCCGCCGCCAAGACGCTGGATCGACGAGATTTCATCAAGGCAGCGGGCACGGCCGCCGCCGCCACGGGGTTGGCATCGCTGGCCCTTCCCGTACAGGCCGCCGCGGAATCGCCGAAAAAGATGAAGAAGGCCGTCAAGTGGGGCATGATCCAGACCGACGGCTCGATCCTGGACAAATTCAAGCTGCTCAAGGAACTCGGCTTCGACGGCGTCGAGATGGACGCCCCCAACAACCTGAACAAGGACGAAGTCCTCGAAGCCCGCGACGAAACGGGTTTGCCGATCCACGGCGTCGTCGATTCGGCGCACTGGAAGGACACGTTATCGCACCCCGATCCCGAGGTGCGGGCCAAAGGCGTCGCGGCGCTCGAACAGGCGCTGCGCGACTCGAAGCTGTATGGCGGCTCGACGGTGCTCTTGGTTCCCGCGGTGGTGAGCAAGGACGTTTCCTACGCCGATGCGTACCGGCGCTCGCAGACCGAGATCAAGAAGGCGTTGCCGCTGGCGGGCGAATTGGAGATCAAGATCGCGTTGGAAAACGTCTGGAACAACTTCTTGCTCAGTCCGCTCGAAGAGGCGCGATATATCGATGAATTCGAGTCTCCCCAAGTCGGCGCCTACTTCGACGTGGGCAACGTATTGCGCTACGGTTGGCCCGAGCAGTGGATTCGCGTGCTGGACAAACGGATCTTGAAGGTCGACATCAAGGAGTTCAGCCTCAAGAAGATGAGCGACGAAGGGCTCCGCCACGGCTTTCAGGTCGAACTGCTCGAAGGGGATTGCGATTGGCCGGCCGTGATGGCGGCGCTGCGTGAAATCGGTTATCGGGGCTGGGGCACGGCCGAAATCCCCGGCGGCGGGGCTGATCGTCTGAAGCAGATCGCCGGGCTGATGGACAAAATCTACGCCAGTTGATCCAACCCGCCCCAAATTCCCGGTGGATTTCGCTTGCCGGGTGAAACCTGGCCGGGTTCGTCCGGGTATCGTTGAGCAGCAGGGTTGCCTGTTCGGCGGGAGATTCCGCGCCTTGAAGGTGCAGGAATCCCCCTTCCACCTGGAAAAGCTCGAAAGACAGGAACGGATTCGCGATGCGACTTTTTTTGGCGATGCTCGTTGCGGTCTCGCTGCTAGCCGGTTCTCTGGCCGCGGACGAAAGCTCAAGCCCCATCGGGCGCAAAGCGGAGGATTTCTCGCTCCGAGACTACCGCGGTAAGGTCCACGCTCTCAAGGACTTCGCCGGCAACAAGTTAGTCGTCGTCGCGTTCGTCGGCTACGAGTGCCCGCTGGCGAAGCTGTATTCGCCGAGGCTGGGCAAGTTGGCAGAGGAATTCGGCCCCCGCGGGGTCGCTTTCTTGGCCATCGACGCCAATAGCCAGGATTCCTTGGCCGAATTGGCGGCATACGCGCAATCGCACAAGCTCTCCTTCCCCGTTTTGAAAGACGCCGGCAATGTGGTGGCCGACCAGTTGGGCGCGGTTCGCACGCCCGAGGTCTTCGTGCTCGACCAGGACCGCACGGTGCGCTACCGCGGCAGGATCGACGATCAGTATCTCGTCGGACGGCAGCGGCCGGCGCCGACGCGCGAGGATTTGAAGCTGGCCGTCGAAGAGTTACTGGCCGGCAAGGCGCCGAGCGTGCCCGAGACGGCCGCCATCGGCTGCCACATCGGCCGCGTGCCGAAGCGCGAACCGAGCGGCGAAGTGACCTACTCGAAGCAGATTTCGCGATTGCTGCAAAAGCGGTGCGTCGAGTGCCATCGAGCGGGCGAAGTCGCGCCATTCCCGATGACCAGTTACGACGAAGTCGTCGGCTGGGGCGAAACGATTCGCGAAGTGGTCGAACTGGGGCGCATGCCCCCTTGGTTCGCCAATCCCGAATTCGGCCATTTCGCCAACGACGCCCGGCTCAGCGACGACGAAAAGCAATTGATCTACGACTGGGTCGACTCCGGCTCGCCCGAGGGCGACCGGGCGGATCTGCCCGAGCCGCCACAGTTCACGGCCGGCTGGCAAATCTCCGAGCCCGACCAGGTGATCTATATCAAGGACGAGCCGTACAGCGTGCCGGCCGAAGGCGTGGTGGCCTATCAATACTTCAAGGTCGATCCGGGATTCAAGGAAGACCGCTGGATCAAGGCGGCCGAGGCGCGGCCCGACAACCGCGGCGTGGTCCATCATATTGTGGCGTTTTTCCTGCCCCCCGGAGCGAATTTGCGCGGCGGCGGTCGAGGCGCGATGATCGGATTTGCGCCGGGCATGCCCCCCAACCGCTTTCCGGAAGGGGCGGCGATGTTCGTGCCGGCTGGGTCGCAAATCATTTTCCAGATGCACTACACGCCCAATGGCTCGCCCCAGCAAGACCGCAGTTGCGTCGGGTTGGTCTTCGCCGATCCGTCCGAGGTCAAGCAGCGGATTGGCGGCGGCATGGCGCCGAACCGTTCTTTCGAGATTCCCGCCGGGGACGACAATTACGAGGTTCGCTCGCAGCACCGCTTCGACAAAGACGTGCTGCTGTTGAACTTCACGCCGCACATGCACCTGCGCGGCAAGTCGTTCCGCTACGAAGCCGAATACCCCGACGGTCGCCGCGAGGTGCTGCTCGACATTCCGCGCTACGACTTCAATTGGCAGTTGCGCTATCAATTGGCCGTGCCGAAGCCCCTGCCGCAGGGCACGATCTTGCACTGCACGGCCCATTTCGACAATTCGGCCGAAAATCTGGCCAATCCCGATCCTTCCAAGCCGGTGCGGTGGGGCGACCAGACCTGGGAAGAGATGATGATCGGCTATTTCAGCACGCTGCCTGTCCCGCAAGCCGACGCCGCGCCTTGAAAAGAGCCCGGACGTAGGACGGACCTCTGGTCCGTCTTTTGTGAGACGGACTGGCAGTCCGTCCTACAGCCGCCCTTGGAAAGGCGACGGCTTGGCGTCTTCTACCCGCCGGCACTGGCGAGTAGCGCCCTCGTCGAGACGCGACCAAGCGACTAGAATTCT
>DATNEC010000494.1:0-2205 GCA_035606815.1 Pirellulales bacterium | reverse complement strand
TTCCGCGAAACCGCCGCCTTCTTGTCGAGCGTCAGCCGCGCGGCGGAGATCAACTATCCGGGCATGCAGAGGATGGCCGAAAACCTGACCCGCGTCGCCGAAGACGAGCGCGAAGAGTTCGCCTCGCTAACCGAGCAGTTGGCGATCCGCGCGGCGATGGCCAAGACCGCGCATGTCGAGGAGAACGCGGCCATCGACGCCAAACAAGGCGCCGCCGATCGCCCCGCGGCATCGACCGCGCGGCGCGGCGTCCAGGCGCCCCCAAGGCGCTGAGGTTTCCGGCTCACGCCGTCAGGTTGAGTTGGCTGCCGGCCTCTCTCGCGCTTGTCAGCCGCAGGAGTTCGTGTTTTCGTTGGACCCGCTCGGCGAACTCGGGGGTCGCCCAGACGGCCGGCATCACGGCCGGCAGCGAAGCGCCCTTGGCCGAGTAGGACTGGAAGTTGACCAGCAGCGCCTTGTGCTCGGAATTCATGCCCGTTTGCAGCAGCACGTTGCGCTGCAAGAGCGCGTTGGAGTAGGTCAGCGCGCAACTGAGGTTTTCCACGGGTGGGCGATCGGTCCAGAAATAGTCGAGATCGAGGAGCGCGTTTTGGTTCTCACGCCGCTCGAAATCGGCCTGGCTGTGGAAGTCGGACTGCCAAGGCGCCGGCCCGACGGCGGCCAGATGTTGCGCCTCGTGCCAGGCGGGCGTCGCGATGCGGTAGCGATGGATGGATGCGGCCCAATAGACGTGACGCCAAGGCGCATGATCGACGGGCGCGATGCGAAGCATGCGACGGATCCGAAAAACAAGAGTTCGACGAACGACAGACGTGGAGCGAGCAACGAAGTCCGGCGCATTGCAGCGCGTCGAGCGGGAGAACTCCCGCCGCGATCCGACTGACCCGGGGCGTCTAAATCCCGGGGCTGCGCCGGCCGTACTCGCTAAGCTCAACGCTAGCCCGAACCGGCGGGAGAAACAAGCGTCCGGCGGCCGGTCCGCCGACTTATGCCGATCGGCGAGCGCGCCGGCGGACCATTTAAGAGGGCTGTAACGCATCGCACGGCGGCCGATGCAAGGCCCGTGCGCCGGGCTGCGCTACTTCAGCCGAATCTCGAAACGCGCCGCGAACGATTCGCCGGGCTGCAGCATTTTCAATCCGGTCTTGACGCCCTGGGCCTCCAGGGTGAAGGCGTCGGGCACGGCCGTATACGGTTCGATGCAGATCGCCTCGCGGTGCGGCGGATTGTAGACCACGCACTGCTCGAAGGCCTCGTCGAACTTCAACTCCAAGATGCGGCCCGTGTGCGGATCGTTGATTTCCGTCCGCACGACGCCCCCTTCGCTCGACAAATCGGTGAACACGTCGTCCAGTTTCGTCTGTTCGAACTTGAGTCCGGCGGCCACCTCTCGGCCGTCTTCCGCCGGCCGCTTCCGCCCGGTAGGCAGCATGTCCTGCAATTCCCAATAGGCCGCCGCCGGGACGGTTACGCGACAGTCGGCCGCTTTGCCTCCGCGACCCAAGGGGATGCAAAAATACGGATGAGTTCCCAATGCGAACGGCAGCGCATTGGCGCCGGGATTATGGACGTCGAGATCGCAATTCAGCGAGTTGCCGGCGACCTCGTAGCTGACCGTCAAGCGGAAATCGGACGGCCAGCGCCGCAACAGGCCCGGCTCGTCGATCGAAGCCTGAAACTCGCCCGTCGCTCGCTGCGGCAAGTGCTCGATCACGCGCCACGGACGATTCAAGACGAATCCGTGGATCGCATTGCCCAGGCCGTCGTCGCTGCCCAAAGGGTAGGTTTGCCCCTGGTAGTTCAAGTGCGAGCCGCGCAGCCGGCCCGGAAAAGGAAACAAGATCGGAATGCCGCTGTGCGAGGGCTTGCTTTGGCCGGAAGTAAAGTCGGGCGCCGACCACAGGACCTCGATCGGCTCGCCGCCCAGCGACGGTTGGAAACTGTAGCAGTTGAAACCGAAGTTGCTGAGTATCTTCGCGGTCGCGCCGCTGGCCGAATCGGCCACGACAATCGGTTCGAGGGTCATAAGCTTCGCGTCAATCCGGCGGTTGATTGTTTGCTCCGCGCATCAACTTACCGTCTGCCCCCCGAAGACCACAAGCGGCCCGCCGGGCGGCAGGCTGATCTCTTGCCGCGTTCGATGGCGCGTGGCGACCATCAACAACATGATCAACGCAATCAAGATCGTAGATATGATGATGTGTC
>DATNEC010000479.1:0-20782 GCA_035606815.1 Pirellulales bacterium | reverse complement strand
GACGTGACGCTGCCGGTTGGATTTGGCATCGGCGTCTTGCCGTCCCTTGATGAAATAGTAGCCGAGAAGCTTTGTTCGCGAATCAACGTCGTTCGGGTTCTTCGCAACCTGCTCTTCAAGCGATACTTTTTCAGCCGCGCTCATCCGGCCGCCAAGTCTCGCCAAGCTCTGAGCATCCTCAGCGGAGTACGCGGTCTCGGAGGAGATGAGGCACACGAACAGAGCGGAGAAAACAGACATGGCATGCGATCGCATGGCGAGTAACCCTCCAGTTCGAACCGCTAAACTGTTTGGCCCATAGCATAGCAGGTGGAATCTGCGGAAAGCCAGCGAGGAAACCGATAGCTCATCGAACGAGCGCACTCGCGGTTTGCAGTTGGCATGGCGTTTCGCGGCCGAGGCGGGGAGAATGAGCGGCGAACCGAGAAGCCGCAAACCGCAGCGAAAGGCCGGAATGAGTGAGGGATGCCTCCGCTAAATCGGACTCCATGCCTGGCGAGGCCGCGCCTGGGCATCCCTACGGGCGCCTCGTACCGCTGCTCATGTTGGTCGTGGCGCTGGGGCATTTCAATCGGGTCGGCATGTCGGTGGCCGGCGCCGAGCGGATTATTTCCCAATACGGGCTGCAACCGACCCAAATGGGAAAGGTCTATTCCGCGTTCTTGCTGTGCTACACGCTGGCGATGTTGCCCGGCGGTTGGCTGCTCGATCGATTCGGCCCGCGCCGGATGTTGATGACGTTTGGATTCGGCTCGGCGCTGTTTGTCGCGCTGACTGGGTGCGTGGGCCTGGCGTTTCACGAGGGCCGCGCCGTTTGGTTGGGGCTGCTTCTGATCCGATCGCTGCTGGGGGCCGTCAATGCGCCGCTGCACCCTTCGGCCGCGCGGATGGTCTTTCAACATGTCCCTACAACCTCCCGGTCGTCAAGCAACGGCTTGGTGACGAGCGCCGCTTGTCTGGGAATCGCCTTCACATATTATGGGCTGGGAAAACTGATGGACTGGGCGGACTGGCCGATCGCATTCATCGTTTGCGGCGGCTTGACGCTGGCCATTGCCGTCGTCTGGACGCTCGGGACCAGCGCGGCGATGTTTTCGCCGGCGGCGCCGCGCGTTCTGGCGAATGCGGCGCCCGACTCTTTCAGCGTATTCGAAATTCTCGGTCGTCGCGGCGTGATCTGCATCACGCTCAGCTATGCGGCGCTCGGCTACTTTCAATACTTGTTCTTCTACTGGATCGAATACTACTTCGAAACGATCCAGCAACAGGGCGTGGACGTCGCCCGGCGGTATACGACGCTCATCATGCTGACGATGGGGGCGGGCATGGTCTGCGGCGGCTGGCTGACGGACCGGGCGCCGGCGTCGCTTTCCCCGCGACTGAGGCGCGGCCTCGTTCCCTTGTCGGGAATGATGGCCAGCGGTTTGATCTTCGAATTGGGGCTGTTCAACTCCGACCCGCGCATCACCCTGGCCGCGTTCGCCTTGGCGGCCGCGTTTCTAGGGGCTTGCGAAGGCGCGTTTTGGACCACGGCCGTAGAACTGGGCGGCCGGTTCGGCGGCACGGCCGGCGGGCTGATGAACGCCGGCGGCAATGTGGGCGGAACTTTGTCGCCCTATCTGACTCCGCTGCTCGGGGCCTATTTCGCAAAGAACTTCGGCGACGACATCGCTTGGCGCTTGAGCTTGGCCGTGGCTGGCGCCGTCTCGGTGCTGGGAGCGTTGCTGTGGCTGGGCGTCGATCCCGGCCACGGCGCCGATTCGCCGCCATCGAAGGCGGATTCGCTAAATAATGACTCTGGAGAATAGCCACTCAAGATGTCCAAGCACGACTTTTCCGCCGCGGAGTTTTCCGACCGCCGGTCGCGCGTGCGCGACGCCTTGCGCGAAGCGGGCCTCGATTGGCTGCTGGTCTTTCACCCGGTGTCGATCCACTGGCTGACCGGCTCGGACGCGAAAAGCTATCAGGAGTTTCAATGCCTGTTGATTTCCGCCCGGCCAGGGCCGATTTGCGTGTTGACTCGCCAAGGAGAACACAACGAATTTCGCGACGACGCGCTGGTCGATCGAATTGAGACCTGGGGCGGCGGCGAGCCTGAAGATCCGATCGCCGCATTCGTGCGGCTGGCCGACGCTCTCAAGCTGCGCAGCTCGCGAGTCGGGATGGAAACGCCCGCCTACTATCTGCACCCGCACCATTACGTGAGAATCAAGGAACTGCTTGGCGACGCGCTGACCGCCGAGCCAACGGACTTGATTCACGATCTGAAGTTGGTGAAGTCGCCCGCCGAACTGGCGTACATCCGCCAGGCAAGCCGCATCGCCGATCAGGCGATGCAGGTCTTCGTCGAGGCGTTGGCCGAAGGCCGGACCGAACTCGAGGTGGCGGGCGAGGTTTATCGCTCCTTGCTGGCGTCCGGCGGCGGCCTGGCGGCAAGCCCGATCAATCTCGTCTCGGGCGAGCGTTCGTGCTTCAGCCACGGAGCGCCCACGGAGCGGCGATTGAGTCGCGGCGATTTTGGCAGCGTCGAATTCGGCGCGACTCGCAAGCGATACACGGCTACGATCGGCCGCCAGTTCAGCATGGGCCGGCCCACGCCGCGCATGCGAGAGTTGTACGACGTCGTGCGCCAGGCCGCAGACGCTTGCATCGCTGAAATCCGCGCCGGAGCGCCGGCCACGGCGCCGCACGAGGCCGCCAAGCGAGTGATCGCCGCCGCGGGCTTCGATCGCGGCCGCGTTCACACGACGGGCTACGGACTCGCCCCCGGATTTCCGCCCACGTGGGGCGAGCCGCTGCATCTCTTCGGCGGCAGTCGATACGCGCTTGAGGCCGGCATGGTGGTGACGGTCGAGCCTCCGGTCTTTCTGAAGGATCAGCCGCTTGGCGCTCGCATCATCGATAACGTACTTGTCACCGCCGAGGGCGCCGAACTGCTGTCGCGATTCAGCCGCGAACTGATCGTCGTCTCGTGAAACAATCAGTGGCCTTGCAGTACGTTCATGGCTTGCTCGGCTGAGGCCGATGGTCGATACGTTCAGCGCTGCGTCTTCTTGCGGGCTTGCCACTGCGGCTCCCAATCGGGCGAGGCGCTGCGGGCCGTCGAAAGATAGGCGCCGATCTTGGCGGCGATGTCCGGATGAAGCGCGGCGACGTCGACTTTCTCGGCGACGTCGGTCTGTTGGTCGTACAGCGCGACGGGATTGTCCGGGCCGCCGCTCCGGATGCCCTTCCAGCGGCCCCGGTAGAGGGCGGCCTGCTTGAAACCCCCTTCGTGAAACTCCCAGTAGAGGAACTCGTGTTTCGGCTGCTTGGCGGGGTTGCCGAGCAACGTCGGCACGAAGCTGATCGAGTCGCAGTCGGCGGGCGCCGTTGCGCCGGCCAACTCGGCGGCGGTCGCCATCCAATCGCCGAAGTAGGCGACGTGGTCGGACTCGCTTCCCGGAGCGATTCGGCCGGGCCGCCAGGCGATCGCCGGCACTCGAATGCCGCCGTCGGTGAGGCTGCGCTTGATTCCGCTCAAGGGGCCGGTCGGATTAAAGCGAGCGAGACTGTGATTGCTTTCGTTGTGCGGACCATTGTCGCTGGTGAAAATCACGAGCGTGTTTTCGGCCAGGCCCTGTTCTCGCAGGGCGGCGAGCATGCGGCCGACGTAGCCGTCGATCCGCGAGATCATCGCCGCCTGGCCCTTGTCCGGATCGGGCCAGTCTTTGTCGGCATAAGGGCCGAAGTCCGGCACGTGCGCGCCGTTTTTCAGGGCGCGGGTCCGCTCGTTGTTCGCATGCGGGGCAATCATGCTCCAGTACAGAAAGAAGGGGCGCGATTCGTTTTCGGCGATGAACTTAAGCGCCGCCTCGGCAAACAGATCGTCGGCGAATTGCACGGCTTCCGTCGCATAACCGCCGCCGTTTTCGCCGACCGGCGCGACCTTGTTCGGCAGCGAGACGCGCGCTTCGTTTCGCCATAGAAAGGCGGGAAATTGATTGTGCGCATGGTGCTGATTCAAATAGCCGAAGAACTCGTCGAAGCCCTGCTGGCGCGGCAGACCGCTCTCGGCCGCTCCCACGTCGCCCAGACCCCACTTGCCGATCAGCGCCGTGCGATAGCCCGCCTGCCGCAGTATCTCGGCGACCGTGACGTCTTCGCTGCGCAGCGCCTGGGCGACCGGATTCGCCGGCCCCGCGTTGCCGCGCACTCGCGTGCGCCCGTGATGCCGCCCGGTCATGAGTACGCTGCGCGAAGGGGCGCAGACCGTCGCCCCCGCGTAGAAATGCGTGAAGCGCAGACCTTCTTCCGCCATGCGATCAAGATGCGGCGTGGCGATGACTTTCTGGCCATAGCAGCCCAAATCGCCATAGCCCAGGTCGTCGGCCATGATCCAGATCAGGTTCGGCTTGCGCGGCGCCGGGACTTCACGAGGATTCTCCCCTGCCAAAACGCCGTGCAGCGAAAGCGAAAGTAGCGAGGAGAACAGGATGAACGGCTTCATGGTGAGGCTAATCCTTAAACCACTCCCGAGGAACTTCCAGCGACCAAACCTCGCTGCTCAACGGTTGGGCATGCCCGCCGGCGACCCAGATCTTGTCTTGGAACACGAAGGCCGAGTGTTCGTGCCGCTCCTTCCAAGTCACGGCGGATTCCCAGCGAGTCCAGCGCCGGCCGTCTTTCGAATGCCAGACGTCGCCCCAGTTCTTCGAGGGATTGTTCGACCAGCCGCCCAGAACCCAAATCCGGTCGCGATACACGACCGACGAAAACCACAGTCGCGGCGGCCAAGGGGCGGCATCGGTCTCTTGGCTCCAATGGACTCCGTCCGCGGATGACCAGACGTCGTTGTTCGCGTGGTAGAGGTTTTGCGGCCAATAATTTCCGCCGCCGAAGACGTAAATCTTGCCGTTGAGCACCGCGGCTTGATGATAGGCCCGCGGCGACCACTCGGCATGGGCGGTCGCCTGCTCCCAATGTTTGCCGTCTTGCGAACTCCAGACGTCGTTCTTGACGCTGTTCTCGTCGCCGAAGTAATAATCCTCCGTGCCGCCGAGAATCCACATTTTCCCTTTGAAGGCGACGGCGGCCGCGGCGATGCGCGGCGACCAGCCGGCCTTCGCGGTCGCTTGTTCCCACTTCGCCCCATCGGTCGACCACCAGGTCTCGCCGCTGGCGGAATGGTCCGGCAATCGCCCGTCGAACCAGCCGCCCATCATCCACATTTTGTCGTCGAAAACGACCGACATGGGCAAGTCGCTGTGCTTCCAGGGCGCCTGCTCGGCGACGAGTTTCCAATGCTTGCCGTCGGCCGAGCTCCAAACGTCGCGGGGAGCGGCCTTGAAAGAATCGAACCATCCGCCGAAGATCCAAAGCCGATCCTTATAGACCGCCTCTCCCTGCGAATCGCGCGGCCGCCATTCCGCCTGCTCGGTCTCCAAGACCCAGTTGGGCGCCTCCTCCCCCGCCTCGGCCCCCGAAATCAAACCAAGGATTGCGGACAGAATCACGATCGGCGTTCTCATGTTGCAAGCCTCGAAGGTAAGCGACTCGGTCTTTCCGGTACAAGCAGCTTGAGCCGTACCGGAGGCGAACCGCGCGCTTGGACGCAACCGAACGCTCAGTACAATGCCACGCCGTTAACGTAAAACCTGACATGGATGCGGTCAAGTTAGGCGTTGGCGTTCCTCGGGCGCCGCGCGGGTCAGCCACAGCGGCGGCTGAAAGACGCCAAACGCCAATAGCCATTCTGGCGATAGCGCGTCAATATCAAGCCCGTTGATTATTGGTTTGCCCCAGCATTGCTAGCGTGGTCGATTCGAGGCCATGAACCTCGCGCGGTCCCTTTGGTCGTCGCTTGGCCAGACGAATGAGCGCGGTCGTTGAGGGACCATCGACAAGCCCTCCGCACCGCGCTCGGCCAAAGTTATTGGCGCCTCGACGATTGCGAAATGCTTGCACCCGCAAACGGCGCCGAAAAGGTCTCGCGGCCGCGCTCGGGCACGAAGACTGCAAGGCAGCCATTCGAGTCGCCCAGCGGTTGCGACACGTCGTTGCGATGAACGTCATGGGCGAAAGTCGGTGAACACTGTTGAGGAGATATGTCATGTCAAGCAAATTCGAAATCGACCCGTTGGAAGAAAGGATTGCGCCGAGCACTTTGGGCATCGACCCCACGAGTTTGGGCGTCAGCGGCAGCGACGGCGTGACGATCGGCCTGCCGTTGCTGGGCAACGTGTCAGTCGGCGTGAACGCGAATGACACGGTCAATGTGGGCGGTCTGGGAGTTAATCTCCCAAGCTTGGGCGGCTTGCTCTAAGCGAATGGGAGCGCGAAGTCCGCAGAAGAAGGGGCCAAGCCGCGTGCCTGGCCCCTTCTTTGCTGCGCGCAGCCCGCAGTCGCTTCCCAAAGCCTATTGGCACATCATCTGCTTGGATTCACGGGGCGGAAATTGACCGTAGCGGCATCCCCATGATCCAGGCGACTCCTTTACCGCTGAGCCGGCGCGACTTCGTCTTCAGCCCTTTGGGCGGCGACGGGAAATACGTCGTCAAGGATCCGCGCCGGCAGAGTTATTTTCGACTCGGGCCGCGCGAGCGGTTGTTGCTTGAACTGCTCGACGGAACCCGCGACCGGCAGTCGCTGCGCGAGGCGTTTCGCAAGCAGTTCGACGACGAATTGACCGACGACGACATCGACGGCTTTCTGGAGTTGGCCGCGAGCCGCGGGTTGTTGGAACAGCCGCCCGAGGCCCCCTCCGAGCGACCGTCGCCGGAGCCAGCCGCCGCGGCGCGACCGGCGGCCAGGCCGCGCGCGACTGGCCAAAGTCTGCTGGCGTGGCGAAAAAGCCTGTTCGATCCCGATCGGTTGTTTACGCGATGGGAGCCGCGGCTGCGGTTCTTTTGGACGCGGACTTTTCTGGGGTTCTCCAGCGTGCTGATCGTCTTCGCCGCGATCGTGCTGTGGTTGAACCGTCTGGAGTTCGTCAGCGATCTGGCGAGCAACCTGCGCTGGCAAACCCTGCTCTTGGGCGTTCTGACGTTGATCTTGGTCACGACATTGCACGAAAGCGCTCATGGGCTGACGTGCAAGCATTTCGGCGGCGAGGTGCATGAGGTGGGTTTCTTGTTGATCTTTTTCATGCCCTCGTTTTTTTGCAATGTGTCCGACGCCTGGCTGCTGCCCGAGAAATGGAAGCGTTTGGCGATCACCTTCGCCGGCGGCTATTTCGAGCTTTGTCTGTGGGCGCTGGCTGCGCTCATCTGGCGGCTAACGCTGGAAGATTCGCTCGTGAACTATCTGGCCTGGACGGTGGTTTCGGTCTCCGGGGCGCGAGTGCTGTTGAACTTCACGCCGTTCATCAAGCTCGACGGTTACTATCTGCTCAGCGACGCGCTGGACATCGCCAACTTGCGGCAACGGGCGCTTGCTCGGGCGGCGGCCGGGGTGCGCTGGCTGTTGTGGGGCGCGGCGCGCCCGCCGCGCGCGCCGCGCCAGCGGGCGCTGCTGATTTACGGCGTCGCCTGCTGGTGCGTCTCGATCGTCATGCTGGGCGTCATGCTCTGGGCGATGGGCGGCTATCTCGATCGCTATCTAGGGCATTGGGGCGCGCTGATCGCGGTGTCGCCGCTCGCCTTGGGGGCCGGGCGGGCCATGTTTCAGGGACTCTTTCAAGGAGAAGCAAGGTACATGTTGCGCGCACGACCTTTCCGCAGCCTGTTCTGGGGCGCGGCGTTGACGAGCGCCGCCGCGGCGCTCGGGCTGATCGAAATCGAACAACGGGCCACCGGCGATTTTCAGGTGCGGCCCGCCACGCGAATGCAAGTCCGCGCGCCGCTGGCCGCCTTCTTGAAAGAAGTGGCGGGCAAGGAGGGCGACCACGTTTCGTCGGGCCAGCGCGTGGCGCTGCTTGACGTACCCGACCTCGACAGCAAAATCGCCGGCAAGCGGGCCGAGGTGCGCGAGACCGAAGCCCAATTGAAGCTGCTGAAGACCGGCGCGCGCCAAGAAGAGCTCGACGATGCGCGGCAGCGCGTCGAGCGCGCCGGCGAGTGGCGCGATCTGGCCGCGAACGATCTGGCGCGCAGCCGCACGGCGGTCCAGAAGGGCCTGCTCCGGCTCGACCAAAAAATCATCGAGGCCGAGGCCTCGCTCAAACAGGCCGTCGAGGACGTCGAGCGGTGGGGAGACCTGTATCGGCAAAAAGTGGTGACCGAGCAGCAATTTCACGAGGCGCAAACCAACTACAAGATCGCCAAGGCGCAACTGGCCCAAGCCCGCAATGAAAAGGCCGCGCAGGAAAGCGTGGGCACGCTCAAGGCCGAAGAAGAACTTGCCCGCCGCCAAAAGGAGCTGCATGAAGCCCAGGCGGCGCTCGCCTTGCTCGAGGCCGGCTCGCGCCGCGAGGAAATCGAGGCGGCCGAAGCGTCGCTGGCGCGGCAGCGCGAGGAACTCGCGTTTCTCGAAGAACAGCAGAAGAAACTGCCGCTTCACAGCCGAGTGGACGGGGTCGTCACCACCCCCCACCTTCAAGACCGCATCGGCGAATATCTCCAACAAGGCGATCTGGTTTGCGAGATCGAAGAATCGTCGTCGCTCGAAATCGAAATCTCAATCCCCGAGGACCGCATTTCCGATGTCCGTGCGGGGCAATGCGTCGACTTGAAGGCCCGCGCGTTGCCCTACGCGACCTTCCAAGCCGAAGTCGAGAGAATTGCGCCGGCCGCGACCAGCGGCGAACATCAGTGTACGGTCGTCGTCTATAGCCGGTTGGTGAATGGCTCGACCCGGCTGAAGCCCGAAATGACCGGCTACGCCCGGATTTATTGCGGCAAGCAGCCGATCGGCCAGATCGGGCTGGATTACGTGATGCGGCTTGTGCGGACGGAGTTCTGGTGGTAGCGAGCTGCTCGGCCGCGCGGGCTGCCTTGCCGCCGAGGATCGCTTTGCCCCGGCGGCGAAACCATTTCGCGCCCGCCGCTTGCCTGGACTGTGCAGTTTTCCGCGACGGCATTCTCGCGGACGCGAAAGACTGTCTTTGCCGCCTGTCCTTGCCCGCAAAATCGTCAAACTCGTCGAAAACGCTACAAAGCCGGCGACTGCTACATGCCGATCACTCCATCAGGGCGGCGCCGCCGCCCTTGCCGCGCCGGTGGTTTGGCGCGGCATCGACGGAGGAATGGAAATCCAAACGGTCCGAGGACGGAGCCGATGCGGCGCCACGCTGACAGCACTTTCCGCCGCTGGGCTTTGTTCGCCGTCCTGGTTTCTTCGATCGTCACCAATGGCTGCCATTCGGCGCGGATCGGCAGCCGCGATTGGGCGCCACCCAAGGGACACTTCGACCCGCAAGTCCCGCAGCCTCCTTCCGATGTGCCACGAGAGCTCTCGAAAGTCTCGCTGCCCGACTATGTGATCGAACCGCCTGACATATTGCTGATCGACGCGGTCAAGGTGGTTCCCAAGCCTCCCTACGAAATCGAGAGCCAGGATCTGCTCTCAATTCAAGTCCCGGGCGCTTTGCTGGATCGTCCTATCGATGGCGAGTTCATGGTCGAGCCCGGAGGAATCATCGATTTAGGGCCGCCTTACGGTTCGGTCCGCGTGGCCGGCATGAAGCTCGAACAGGCGGAGTCCGCCATCCGAGAACACCTCTTGCAGTTTCTCAAGGAACCGGAGGTCTCGCTCTCGCTGGCGCGAAGCTCGCAGGCATGGCAAATCACCGGCGAGCATCTGGTAGGTCCGGACGGCCAAGTCATGCTCGGCACGTATGGCAAAGTCCGCGTCGCTGGCCTGACCCAGGTGCAAGCCAAACAGGCCATCGAGAGCCATCTGGCGGAATTCCTGGAAAACCCGGAAGTCGCCGTCGACATCTTCGCCTACAACAGCAAGGTGTATTACGTGATCACCGAAGGCGCCGGCCAGGGCGACGGCGTTAGCCGCTTTCCGATCACCGGCAACGAGACTGTCCTCGACGCGCTGGCGCAGATCAACGGCATGCCCGAGGTCTCCTCCAAGCGCATTTGGGTGGCGCGACCGTCGCCTTATGGCGCCCGTTGCGACCTGGTGTTGCCCGTCGATTGGCACGCCGTGGCCCAGCGCGGCGATTCGACCACGAACTACCAATTGTTGCCGGGCGATCGCGTCTTCATCGCCCAAGACCGTTTGACGGCGACGAGCAATGCCTTGGGCAAGTTCTCCGCGCCCTTGCAGCGCGTCTTCGGCACCACGTTGATGGGCACCTACACGGCCAAGGGCATCAAGTTCTTCGGCAGCAACACGGGCGGCGGCGGCGGCATCTAATCTCGACACGACGCAGGATTCATTTGCAGCGGCGAACGCATCGCCAGCGAGGACCGATCCAATGCTCCGATACGGGCTTCGAAAACTCTTCTTCGCGGCGATGGCGTGCTCGATGGCTTTGGCGGGCGGCTGCGCGAGCCACGGCCGTCCGGCCGCGAAGCACGCGGCCGTTCAAAAACCGGCCTGTTATCCTTGCGGCCCCTGTGCCGGATATTTTCCGACCTGCTGGAAGATGTGGCCCGAAGCCTGTCCGAACTGTCCGGTCCACGGCGGCGAAGCGGTCATTGATGCGCCGCTGTCCGAGGAAACGCTGCCGCTGCCGCCGACGGGAGAGGAAATTCCCCGTCCCAGCGACGAACCGCCTCCCAAGCAAATGATGCATCGACAACGTCCCGCGTCGGAACCGCATTCGGCAAGCACGATGTTCGCGGCCCCGGCGGCTTTCGCGGGACCGTGGCAAGAGCCGCCATTGCCGGACGCCTCGCGCCCAGGCCCGAAGAGGCGAATCCTCCGGCGGCCTGGCAAGAACGCGGTCGATGCCGCTCCCTCACCCGAAAAGCCCGCCCTTCCTGACGCGCCGCAATGACGGCAGCCCTTCAGTCGGCCTGCATCGTGATTCGCAGCAGGCTGCCTGCGCCTCGCTGAAATTTGTCGTCTCTGATCCAGGCGTTGCGCAGCAAAACGTATAGGTTGCCGTCGATGTCAAATCGCAGATCGACCGGATTGCGCAGCCCGGTGGCGAAGGTCTCGACGCGCTCGGGGTAGTTCGCATCGAGCGATTTGATCCAGCCGTGAATGTAATCGGCGAAGAAGTATTTCCCCCGCAGGTTCTCGGGCCAGGCTGAATCGGCGGGCGCGAAGGCGGCGCCGCACACCGAGGCGCGCGGATAAGAATGGATCGGAGTCTGGAAACGCGGATCGTCGGTCGGGCCTTCCGTAAGCGGCCAACCGTAGTTCGCTCCGGCGAGCCCGCGATTGACTTCCTCGACCTTGTCGCCGCCGACGTCGTTGATGAGCATCTCGCCGTCGCCCGGGCGCATGGCGAACGTGAACGGATTGCGAAGTCCCAGCGCCCAGATGGCGCGATACTTGCCGTGCGCCTGCTCGACAAACGGATTATCGCCGGGGACCGATCCGTCCGCATTGATTCGCAGCAGCTTCCCTTGGAACGTGCCGAGATCCTGCGAGGGGTCGCCCGCCGTCTGTTCGCCGATCGCGATGTAGAGCTTGCCGTCGGCGCCGAAGTGCAACGCGCCTCCCTGATGCCCGGCGGGAACGTTGCCGCCCAGCTTCGTTTGGTCGTCGCCCGCCAACAGCCGCAATTCGCTCGCGGGATCGGCCTCGTCGCCCGCCATCGTAAAGCGGCTGATGCAATGATGCGGGTAGGGCCGCCTGGCCACGTAACAGAGATAGATGAATGGCGATCGCGGAAAGTCAGGATCGACCGTGACGCCGATCAGCCCGCGCTCCCAATAGTCGTCGACCTCGAGCGCCAGCGCGGGTCGATCGAGCAACTTGCCCTGCTTCACCACGCGCAGCGCGCCCGTCTGCTCGCAGATCAGCACCCGGCCGTCGGCCGTCGTTTCGAGCGCCGTGCAGCCGGTGAGTCCCGTCGCCACGATTTCCGCTTGAAACCCCCGAGGAAGCGCAATCCCGCCGGAGACGCTCGACCCCGGCGTTGCGTCGCCGCCCGCGCGGCACGACTCAAGAAAGGCGATCAGGTCGGTGAATTGCTCCACGGACAGCGCCTTTTCCAAACCGTCGGGCATCAACGAGACGGCGCCATCCTGTCGCTCGGCGATTTCGCCGGCGGGAATCACGTGCCGCTTGCCCTCGGCGTCTACGAGCGCGAGGTTCCGCTCCGATTGTTCTTTGACGATTCCAGTGACGACTCGCCCCGAAGCAAGTGCGACTACGCTGCTGCGAAAACCTTCAACGATTTGCCGCGACGGTTCCAACAGCGACTCGATCAGATGCGGGCGGCCGAATTTGCCGCCGATCGCCGACAGGTCCGGCCCGGCTTCGCCCCCCTTTCCGTCGAGCTTGTGGCAGATCAGGCACTTGGTTAGTTTCTCGTCGAGAAACAGCTTCCGCCCGCGGGCGACGTCGCCGCGGTTGGTCAAGGCATGCCGTTCGTGCCGCCGTCGATCGACCGGCGGGGCGTCGTCGGCCGATAGCTCGTTGGCGTTCAAGAAAAAAAAGCAGAGCAATGCCGCCGCGGAGGCAAAAAGCCATTGGGCCGGAACATGGGCGATCGCCGTGCTCAAAGACTCGCTCCGCTGCAATGAACGGTGATTCTGCAGGAATCGCAAGTTAGTATAACAGACCGGCATCGACGCGGCCGTCGCAGTGGAAAGTAACATTTGCCGTGGCGGCGACCATGTTGGCATTGAATACTTGTAATTCGAGGAACTCGACCAATGATCGTCCGGGTTGCCGCGCTGCCAGCGGTTTTCCTCGCCCTTGCCGCCGCGCAGGCCGCCGAGGTCTGGCCGATGCCGAAGTGGCAAACCGCCAAGCCCCAAGAGCTCAGACTCGACGGCGAGTCGCTCGCCCAGGCTCGCGAGTATGCGTTGACTGGCGGCGGGGCGGGCTATATCACTCGCGGCGGCAAGCTCGTGATGTCGTGGGGCGACGTCAAGAAGCGGTTCGATCTGAAATCGACTTCGAAGTCGATCTGCATCACGGCGCTGGGCCTGGCGATCGGCGACGGCAAGCTGGCCTTGACCGACCTGGCCGGCATGCGTCATCCGAGTTTCGGCGTTCCGCCCGAGAGCAACGCCGGCGCCGGCTGGCTCGACAAGATCACGCTCATGCACCTGGCCACGCAAACGGCCGGCTTCGAAAAGACCGGCGGCTACGGCAAACTGCTGTTCGAGCCGGGCACGCAGTGGTCCTACAGCGACGGCGGGCCCAACTGGCTGGCCGAAATCGTCACGCTGACCTACCGTCAAGACGTCGACCAATTGATGTTCGACCGCGTGTTCACGCCGCTGGGCATCTCGCGCGGCGACCTCGCGTGGCGCGCCAATAGCTACCGCCCGCACGAGATCGAGGGCGTCGCTCGCCGCGAGTTCGGCTCGGGCGTCAGCGCCAACGTCGACGCGATGGCACGCATCGGCTATCTGTACCTGCGCGAGGGGCGCTGGCTCGACCAGCAAATCCTGCCGCGCGAGTTCGTCCGCCAGGCTGCGACTGTCGCGCCGGCGGTCGCCGGACTGCCGGTCGTCAACCCCAAGGAATACGGCAAGGCGTCCGCCCATTACGGGTTGCTTTGGTGGAACAACGCCGACGGCACGCTGGCCGGCGTGCCGCGCGACGCCTTCTGGTCGTGGGGCTTGTACGACAGTTTGATCGTGGTCATTCCCGGTCTCGACATGGTCGTCGCTCGAGCCGGCGCTTCTTGGAAGCGCGAAGGGAGCGACCATTACGACGTATTGAAGCCCTTCTTGGAGCCGATCGCCGCCGCCGCGACGAAGTCCGGCGATGCAAAGACCGACGCAGAGACCGGCGCCGACCTCTTCGAGCGCAAGCCGTCCGCCGCAAAGACGGCGCAGCCGCGCAAAGCGCCGGCCGCGGCGCCCTATCCGCCGAGCAGCCTTATTCGGGGAATCGAGTGGGCGCCGGCGTCGACGATCGTGCGGCGGGCGCGCGGGAGCGACAATTGGCCCATGACCTGGGGCGACGACGATGCACTCTACACGGCCTACGGCGACGGCCGCGGATTCGAGCCGTTCGTCAACGCCAAGCTGAGTCTCGGCCTGGCCAAGATCCGCGGCGGGCCAAGTGATTTCACGGCGGTCAACCTCCGCGCTTCGACCGCCGAACAACGCGGCGACGGCGCCGTCGGCAAAAAAGCCAGCGGTTTGCTGATGGTCGACGGCGTGCTCTATATGCTGGCCCGAAACGCCGGCAATTCGCAGCTCGCCTGGTCGCGCGATCACGGCGAGACGTGGACCTGGGGCGACTGGAAATTCACGCGCAGCTTCGGCTGCCCGACGTTCTTGAACTTCGGCCGCAACTACGACGGCGCCCGCGACGACTATGTTTACGTCTATTCGCACGACGCGGACAGCGCGTACGAAGCCGCCGACCGCATGGTGCTGGCGCGCGTCGATCGCCGGCGTATCGCGCAGCGAGACGCCTACGAATTCTTCGCCAAGCTCGACGTCGGCGGGAGCCCTGCCTGGACGCCGGACATCAACGGCCGCGGCGCCGTGTTTTCGCATCCGGAGAACTGCTATCGTTCCTCGATCAGCTACAACGCGCCATTGCAGCGCTATCTCTGGTGCCAAATCCTGCCAGGCGAAGATCCGCGGTTCGCGGGCGGACTGGGCATTTACGACGCCCCGGAACCGTGGGGCCCTTGGACCACCGCCTACTTCGCCGAGACGTGGGATGTCGCGCCCGGCGAGACGGCCGGCATTCCGACCAAGTGGATCGGCGCCGACGGCCTTTCGTTCTACCTGGTGTTTTCCGGCGAAGACCATTTTTCCGTTCGCCGAGGCGAGCTTCAGTCGCTGCCCTCACCCTAACCTCTCCCAAAGGGAGAGGGGACCGAGACGACCATCGACGGCCTGATAGACAGCCCCCGCTCGCTGTGCGATACTCGGCGAAGTTCAAGGAGCACCCATGATCGACAACGCTGGGGCGAGCGGCGACAGCGAAACGCGGCGCATAGGCTCCACGCGCCGCGGCTTCCTGCGAACGGCGGGAAGTTGCGCCGCCGCGACCTGGCTGGCCGGCGCCGGTCCCGGGCGCGGCCGCTGGGGGCGGCTGCAGGCGGCCGATCCAATGCCCGGCGGTGCCGACGACTTGATCGCCGGCAAAGACGCGCGGCTGATCGTCCACAACGCCAAGACGGCCGAGATCGAAACTCCCTTGGCGCTGCTCCGCGAGCACGAGATCACGCCCAAAAACGTGCTCTTCGTGCGCAGCAACCAGGAACTCGCCGGCACGCGCACCATCAAGCCTTCCGAGCGCGCTGGATGGACGATCGATTTCGCCGGGCTGGTCGAGACGCCTCGCACCCTCGCCATCGACTCGCTGCTCGCATTGGAGCAAACCGAGGTTGAGATGGTGCTGCAGTGCTCGGGCAACGGCCGGGCCTTGTTCTCGAAAGCCGCCAAGGTCAGCGGCGCCCCCTGGCAGCAAGGGGCGATGGGCAACGTCCGCTTCCGCGGGCCGCGGCTCAAAGCGGTACTCGACGCGCTGAAGCTGAACGTGGCGCCGGCGGCCGATTTCCTCACGGCCGAGGGCAAAGACGGCCCGCCCAAGCCAGAGGCGGCCGATTTCGAGCATAGCGTCCCGCTGGCCGACGCCCTGGCTCGCGCCTTGATCGCCCTGGAGATGAACGGCGAGCCGATCTCCGCTGCGCATGGCGGGCCGGTGCGGCTGGTGATGCCTGGTTACTACGGCACGATGAGCATCAAGTGGCTCACGCGGCTGCGGCTGGAAGACCGCGAGACGTTCAATCACCATCAGCGGCGCCGCTATCGCACGCCTTCGGAACCGATCAAGCCGGGTTCGCCGTTCGAGTACGACTTCGGCAACAGCGACGCCAATTGGCGAATGCGGATCAAGAGCGTCGTGTTCGCGCCGCTCGACGGGGAGACCCTGGCGGCGGGCAAGACGACCGTCCGCGGCGTGGCCTTCAACGACGGCTCGGCGCGCATCGAAGCGGTCGAACTTTCGCTCGACGACGGCCGCACCTGGCGGCGGGCCAGGCTGGAAACGCCCGCGAGTCCCTACGCCTGGCATCCTTGGACGGCGGAAGTGCCGATCGACCGCGGCACGCACCGCATTTTGGCCCGCGCCGTCGATGCGCTGGGTCGCACCCAGCCGCTCGACGGTTCGATCGGTTGGAACCCGGCCGGGTACGGCTGGAACGGGGTGCAGCGAGTGCAGATCAATGTGAGTTGAGTGTTCAGTTTTCAGTAGCTGATGGTTCGCTGAAAACTGAAAACTGAAGACCGAACACTGACAACCAAACGGAGTCTTCCCATGCGATTGTGTCGCTTCCGCCGCGATGGCGTCGTCCAAATCGGTTTTTACGACGAACAACAGATCGTGCCGCTGAATGCGGCGATGAGGGCCTACGCGGCGGCGACGCATGAGACGTTGAAACTGCCGGCCCGCGAGAGCCTGCTTGACCTGTTGCCGCCCGACGGGGAAGCGTTTGCGGCGGCGAAGAAGCTGGCCCATTGGATCGCTCAGCCTGGCAAGGGCCTGCCGGCCGACGCGGCCGTTCCGACGAAGGACGTCGAGTTGCTCGTTCCGATTCCCCGGCCGAACAAGCTGTTCTTGCTGGCGGGCAACTACGCCGACCACGTGATCGAGGGCGGCGGAAAGGCGAGCGAGCGAAACGAGACCTTTCCCTACGTGTTCATGAAGCCGCCCAGCACGACGCTGACCGATCCGGGCAAGCCGGTGCGCGTGCCGTCGGTTTCGCCGAAAACAGTCGATTGGGAGTTGGAACTGGCCGTCGTCATCGGCCGCCGGGCGAAAGGCGTTCGCGAGGCCGATGCGCTCGGCGTCGTGGCCGGCTATACGGTGGTCAACGACATCTCGGACCGCAAGTTTCGGCCCAACCCCGGCCGCACGAAGCGCGAGAAAGACACGTTCTTCGACTGGATGCACGGCAAGTGGCACGACAGCTTCTGCCCCTGCGGGCCGTGCATCGCCTCGGCCGATGCGATCGCCGATCCCCAGAAACTGGAAATGACGTTGAAGCTCAACGGCGAAGTCCGGCAACACGGGTCGACGGGCCAGCAGATTTTTCCCGTCGCCGCGGTGATCGAATTCATTTCCAGCTTCGTGACGCTCGAACCGGGCGACATCATCTCGACCGGCACGCTGGCGGGGGTCGGCAACAGCACCGGCACGTACCTCAAGCCAGGCGACAAGCTGGAGGCGAGCATCGCCTCGATCGGCACGCTCGTTTCGCCGGTGACGGCGGAGTAGCCGCCCCGCCGGTCCATGTGGCCCGGACGCCCTCGTCCGGGAACGCGGTCCGGCCGGGAATGCCATAGCTGCTTCGCCAAGCCGACTTCTTGGTAAGATAGGAATGAGCCCCGCGCGCGACTATCTGCGCGGAGCCAAGCCTGACGGATGGCTCGCGAAGATGGCCACTCATCGCGCGGGATCTTCGTGTGAGGAGTGGCCGCCTTCGTCGGCCGCATTCGACTCGCCGGATCGTCGAGCCAAGTAACCGAGGAGCATCCACGGTGATGGGTCAGAATGAAAATGGCGAAGGCGGCCACTTTTAGCGCGATATCTTCGGCGAAGTTGGCCACCTTGGTTCATCCGGCCAGCGCCTAGCCCGGATTATTCATCAACCCCCGAGGAGTTTTGACGCGGCGCTCCATACAAACCCGAAGCGCAAGCGAGGCAAGTTCGCCGCCCCTCCTCGCTTGCGCTTCGGGTTGGTGTGGGTTGACGAATAATCCGGGCTCGCGGCGTGTCAGCGACTGCGGCGGATTCTTCAGGCGTGGCTACGGAGGCTTTTTTCTTGACGCTTCGGAGATCCGGCGCAAGACTGGAAATGAAGGGTCGCTTCGGTCTCATGGTCCTGCTCTTCGCATCATGGTCATTCAGTTTCTCTGCCCTTACGGACATCGCCTGAAGGCGCCGGAGCACCGCGCCGGCAAAAAGGGGCGTTGCCCGACGTGCCAGCAACGAGTGATCGTGCCGGCGCCGAACCCGATTCCCAGCGGCCGAGAAAAGCGAGATTGGAACGCTTCGCCCGACGACCGGATCGAACTCGACGATCCGCTCCTGGCATCCGCCGCATCGGAAGGCGCCGTCGGGCCAGCTGCTCTCGAACCAGATTCGGGCGAGCCGGATCATGGCTCGTTCGTCAGCGAACTGCTGCGAGATATCGGAGAATCGCCTGCGGCGGCTGCCGCCCCGCAAGAGCCGGCGGCCCTTGAGCCGGTTGCGTCTGGGCCGATTTTCTCCGAACTCGAATTGCCGCCCGATCCGGCGGATTCAGAGCCTGAGCAGCCCGCGGCTTCAATGGAACCATTCGCCCCCGGCGTTTACGGCGATGCGGTCGCGCCTTCGCCGGCAACGACCCCGCCGGCCCACGTTGGTTCATCGGCGCCGCCGGCGCCCGCGCCCGTTCCGCCGCCTCTGCCGACCGCTCCGCCTGCGTTGCCGCCGATCACCAGCTTGCCGGAGCTGACCGCCAGTTCGCCGGCCGCGGCGCCAGAAGGGGATTCAGGCCGGGCAGCATCGGCCAGACCGGCATGGATCGCGCGAGCGCGCGCGGAAACAATCGAGCATGCCTACCGGGCCAATCCGCAGCAAATCGAAACGGCGTATTGGCTGGCCGTCGTGCTGTTGTTCGTGATCGTCTTCAGTGCGGCGCCGGCGCTAGGCTACTTGCGGCTCGATCAGGCGCCGGCCTGGGCGCAGGCCATGTTGCTCGTCGCCGGGATGCAGTTGGCTTATTCGATCTGGCTGGTGATCGTGCCCGACTGGAGCACGATCCGGGTCGGCCTCTGGCTGTTCGGCGCTTCGGCCGCGCTCTATGCCGCCGGCGCCACGCTGTTCGCGATGGCCGGCGCCGGGCCGCTGCCGCTGGACCTGGCCGCGCCGCGATCTTCGGCCGCCGGTTGGTGCGGCGCCAACTCGCTCGCGCTCGGATTGCTGAGCTACGCCTGCGGGCAAGTCGGCGCCACGTGGCGCCGCGCCGATTTCGTCGCCTGGTCGGCGATCACACGTCGCACAGCTTCACGGCCTGCTGCAATCCTGCCAGCGGATCGCGCGTGGGAATGAACTCCTGGCCCACGTAGCCCGTGTAGCCGACTTCGAGCAAGGCCCGCATGATCGGCGGGTAGTTGATCTCCTGCTCGTCGTCCAGTTCGCGCCGGCCGGGGTTGCCCGCCGTGTGGACGTGGGCGATGTACTCGGCGTATTGCCGGATGCGGGCGATCACGTCGCCGTCCATGATCTGCACGTGGTAGATGTCGAACAGCAGCTTCATTCGCGGCGAGCCGACCTGCTTGATCAACTCGATGCAGTAGTCGGTGTGGTCGCCCTGGTAGCCCGGATGGCCTTTCATCTCGACCGCCACGCGGCTGTTGAGCATCTCCAGGCAGAGATTGACCTTTTTCTTTTCCGCATAGCCGATGATCTTCTTGAAACCGGTCACGCAGTTCTTCATCCCCACGTCGTCGGGAATGTTCTCGCGAAAGCCGGTGAAGGTGATCACGTTCGGAAAGCCGTACTCGGCGCAGGCGTCGATGGAGGCCCGCAGCTTCTCGAAGCACATCTCGTGGTGCTCCGGGTTGTTCATCCCTTTCTCGAAGCCGTGGCTGCTGGCGATGGCGACGACCAGCCCGTGCTTCTTGATCGTCGGCCAGTCCTTGGGGTTGGCCAGTTCGACGCTGACGCAGCCCAACTGCTTGGCGACGGCGCACAGTTCGTCGATGTTCCAATACTTCTGGTAGCACCACTGCACGAGCGATTGCTTGATGGCGCCCTTGAATGGTTCGGCGGCGTCTTTCTCCGCGGCCCGTGCGGGCAAGCCGGCCAGGGCGACTGCGCCGGCGGCGGCCCCGCCGAGCAAGCGGCGGCGCGAGATGGATTCAGCAAACTGGGCACGGGGAGTTTTGGAGCGGTCCATGAGCGTTTGGCCTTCGAGGAAAACGGGTTTTACGATGCCGGGCGAGAGTGATTATGATAAACCACGGAGTTGGCGATGGAAACCGTCGGGGTGTCAACTCGGCCAACCGGCGCTAAGAGTATTCCCGATTTTCCTCACGGGAACTTAGGGTGCCATTGGCTACAATGCCTCAATGGTGCGCCGATTTCAGTTCAGCTTGCGGGGTTTGTTTTTGGCGGCCCTGATTGCGGCCATCTATTCTTTCATCGCCTTTAAGGTCCGCGATGACCGCTCCCGCATGATGACTCCAAGGGACCGGCGATTTCTTGCCCATGAACAGGAGCGGCTGAGGCGGCAGCACGTTGAACACACGAATCGTCAGCTACACAACAATAGCCTCACTTCCGACTAGCATCGCGGGCATGGATGAGAACCCATATAAGGCGCCGGCTGAAGATGAGGCGGCCAGCCTCAATGCGACGACGCGGCGTCCCCTCACCACCCCTCTCGGATGCCTGCTCGCCATTGCGACGGGCTTCGTCGTCGGATTTTTGCTGCTATGGACGATCGGGTTTCTGAGGTCGTAGCTCGCTCGCCTTTCGCGGCGTCAAAACGCGGCACCCGCCTGTAACGACACTTCCTCGTTTTCCGCCGAGTTTCCTTGCGCTCGGCCACACACTACAATGGCCAGCGACTTGCCGATATTTTTGGATCGATGGGGCGATTTCACCGGGAGCGAGCGGCGCGATGCTGATGCGAAACTTGATCGACAAGCGAATTCCCGCCCTCGCGATGGCCGGGTGGCTACTGATCATGGCGGCCTTCGCGACCGATGATCGGGCGCTCGGCGCCGACAAGCCCTCGACGAAAGCTCCCGCCGCCAAG
>DATNEC010000468.1:0-3331 GCA_035606815.1 Pirellulales bacterium | reverse complement strand
CTGATCGCCCAAGCCGGCTTCGAAAAACTCTTCAAGCTCGACGACTGGAACGACGTCGCGATCGTGGCCCAGGGACGCGGCATCCGCCACTATCTCAACGGTCGCTTGATCGTGGACTTCACCGACGACGACCCGCAGCTTGCGCTGAGCGAAGGCATTCTGGCCCTGCAACTGCACGCTGGAAAGCCGATGTGGGTCGAGTTCAAGAACGTCCGCATCGCGGAAATTCGGTAGGCCGGCCCGGCTGCGCTTAAGCGTGCCTGGCTTCGGAGGCATTCGATGAGATGGGTTCTGTTGGCGGCGGCGCTCGCCTGCGGCGGGGTGATTTCTCCCGCCGACGCCGTCGAACTGCCGCCGCCCGCCGATCGCAAAATCGATTACGCGCGCGAGGTCCGGCCGCTGCTCGCCAAGCACTGCTGGTCGTGTCATGGCGAGAAGAAGCAGGAATCGGGACTCAGGCTCGATCGTCGCGGCTTGGCCCTGCAAGGAGGAGACTTCGGCAAGGTCATCGAGCCGGGCGACAGCGCCCGAAGTCGGCTAATCCAGTATGTCGCGGGCGTCGATCCCGATAATCTGATGCCGCCCGAGGGAGAACGGCTTTCGGCCGTGGCGGTCGGCGTGTTGCGGGCCTGGATCGACCAGGGCTGTATTTGGCCCGATTCGGACTCGCCGTCGGAAAATGAAAAACGCGGCGACCACTGGGCCTATCAACCGCTGCGCCGGCACGTGCCTCCAGCAGTGAACCAAGCCGCTTGGCCGGCCAATCCGATCGATCGGTTCGTCCTGGCCGAGTTGGAGAAGCGCGGACTGCCGCCTTCGCCCGAGGCGGACCGTTACACGCTTATCCGCCGCTTGACCCTCGATTTGCTCGGCCTGTTGCCGACCGTGGACGAAGTCGAGGCCTTCGTCAACGATTCGCGGCCGGACGCTTATGAGGTGCTGGTCGACCGCCTGCTCGGCTCGCCCCACTTCGGCGAGCGGTGGGGCCGGCACTGGCTCGACATGGCGCGCTATGCCGATTCCGACGGCTACGAGAAAGACAATCCGCGTCCCGACGCCTACCGCTGGCGCGATTGGGTCATCGACGCGATCAACGCCGACATGCCTTTCGACCAGTTCACCGTCGAGCAACTCGCCGGCGATCTGCTGCCCGGCGCCACCGCCATCGACCGGCTGGCGACGGCCTTCCATCGGCAGACGCTCACCAACACCGAAGGCGGGACCGACCAGGAGCAGTTTCGCGTCGAGGCTTGTTTCGATCGCACCGAAACCACCGGAGCGGTGTGGCTGGGTCTGACGGTCGGTTGCGCCCGTTGCCATTCGCACAAGTACGACGCGATCAGTCAGCGCGAGTACTATCAGCTTTTCTCGTTTTTCAACAACGGCGACGAGCAGACGATGGTCGTGCCGAAATCGCCCGAGGAAGTGGCGGCTTACGCCCTCGCGAAAGCGGCGCACGACGCCGCCGTGGCCGAGGCGACGGCGAAATTGCGCACCGAACAACAGAAACTCGGCCCGGCGCTTGCGGCATGGGAGGAACAGGCCCAGGCGATGCTCGCCGAGGCCGCCGCCAACCCGTTAAAGCTCCACGGTCTCGAAGAACTGCAAATCGCCAGCGACGGCGGCGTCGCCTTCGCGCCCCAGCAGGACGGGTCGCTCTTGGCTTCGGGACCGAATCCGGAGCGCGCCGTTTACACGATCACTGGGCGAACGTCGGTCCCCGGTGTCGGCGCGGTGCGGCTCGACGTGCTGCCCGACGACTCGCTGCCGGCCAAAGGCCCCGGGCGGGTCGCCCACGGCAATTTCGTGCTGACGGAGATGACGGTTGAGGTTTCGGCCAGCGCAGATTTCGCCGAAGCGCGCCGATTGGAGTTCGCCGCGGCCAAGGCGGACTTCGAACAGGCCGGCCGCCCTTTCGCCGCGAAGGACGTTATCGATGGCAACGAGGAAACCGGCTGGGCGATCGCTCCGCAGTTCGGCAAACCCCATTGGGCCATGTTCGCCTTGAAGGAGCCGCTGGCGGCGGCTCCGGGGCCGCTGTTCGTGCGGATTCGGCTCAGCCAGCAGCATGGCATGCAGCACACGCTGGGGCGGTTCAAGCTGTCGCTGCAAACGGGCGTCGAGCCGGCGACGGCGCTGCCCGAGCAAGTCGTCAAGACGCTCGCCGTCGCGCCGGAGGCACGCAACGATGCCGAGCGCCAGCAACTGCTGGACTACTTCAGCGAGACGGCGCCCTCCACGAAGAATTTGTTCGCAGCTTTGAAAGCGTTGAAAAAGAAAGAGCCGCCGAAGCCCGAACTGGCGGTGCGCGTCATCGCCCAGAGATCGGAAAATCCGCGCAAGACGTTCGTGCTGAAGCGGGGCGAATTCTTGGAGCCGATCGTGGAGATGGAAGCGGCGCCGGCCGGCTTCGCGACGCTGCCGCCGCTCAAGCCGCGCGCAGCCGGCGGCGTTGCGGATCGGCTCGATTTGGGCCGCTGGCTCGTGGCGTCCGACAACCCGCTGACGCCGCGCGTGGCGGTCAACCATGCCTGGCGGCTGCTGTTCGGCGCCGGCATCGTAAGAACGGCGAGCGATTTCGGGGTCCGCGGCGAAGGGCCGACGCACCCCGAGTTGCTCGATTGGCTTGCCGCCGAATTCATCGGCCAGGGGAGCGAAGCGGCGTCCGGCTCTCGCTTTCCGCCCGGCGCGGCGTGGTCGCGCAAATCGCTCATCAAGCGGATCGTGATGTCGGCCACCTATCGTCAAGCCTCGCGACACCGCGCGGAACTGATCGAGGCCGATCCACAGAACCTCTGGCTCGCCCGGCAGAACCGCCTTCGCGCCGAAGGCGAAATCGTGCGAGACATCAGTCTCGACGCGGCCGGGCTGCTTTCGCGGAAGATCGGCGGCCCGAGCGTGTTTCCGCCGTTGCCGCCGGGGATCGCCGAGCTGAGCTATGCCGGCAATTTCAAGTGGACCGCGTCGACGGGAGCGGACCGCTATCGGCGAGGGATGTACACGTTCTTCAAGCGGACCGCGCCGCACCCGAACCTGACCACGTTCGACTGCCCGGACGCTAACCTGACTTGCGTCGAACGAAGCTCGTCGAACACGCCGCTGCAAGCGCTGACGGCGCTCAATAACGAGGCGTTCGCCGAAGCGTCGCGAGGACTGGCCGAACGATTGCTTTCATCAGCCGCGGCCGACGATCGAGCCCGGCTCGCCTTTGGCTTTCGCGTCTGCGTCGCTCGTCCGCCGCGCGACGCAGAACTGGATGAGTTGGCGGAATTGTTGGCGACGTCTCGCGAGTGGTATCGCAGCCGGCCGGAAGAGGCGAAGCAGTTGGTCG
>DATNEC010000447.1:0-2445 GCA_035606815.1 Pirellulales bacterium | reverse complement strand
GATTTACGGCCTGCGGAAGTAGGGCGGCCGGGCCACAATGCCGTGAAACGGACCCGGTCGAGGGCGGCCGGGCCACATTGCGGTTACTTCACTAGAGCAGACCTTACCGATGCCCATCGATTGGCCGCGCTTCGTCGAATTGGTGCGTTCTCACGAGCGTTTCCTGCTGACCAGCCACATCCGCCCCGATTGCGACGCGCTGGGCAGCGAATTGGGCATGGCGGGCGTGCTCGAACAACTAGGCAAGCAGGTGCTGATCGTCAACGCCCACAAAACGCCACCCAATCTGCAATTCATCGATCCCGGGCGCAAGCTGAAAACGCTTGGCGCCGACGTGCAGTTGGCCGACTTGGAGCGGATCGAAATCCTGCTGGTGCTCGATACCAGCGCTTGGGCGCAATTGGGCGACATGGCCGTGGTGCTGCGCTCGACGAAGGCCAAGAAGCTGGTGATGGACCACCACGTCAGCGAGGACGATCTCGGGGCCGAGCCGTTCAAAAACACCCAGGCCGAAGCGACCGGGCGCCTGGTGCTCGAAGCCGCCGGACATCTCGGCGTGCAGCTCACTCCCGAAATCGCCACGCCGCTGTTCGCGGCCATCGCCACCGATACCGGCTGGTTCCGCTTCGGTTCGACGACCGGCGACACCTATCGCTTCGCCGGAGAATTGGTCGACGCCGGGGCGCGGCCGACCGAGATTTATCGCTCGCTCTACGAACAAGACACATTGGCCCGGCTGCAACTCGTCGGCCGCACGTTGGCGCGCGCCCAAAGCGAGCTGGGCGGCCGGTTGATTCATACCGGCGTTTTCCAAAGCGACTTCGAAGCCACCGGCGCGGCGCCCTCGGATACCGAAGACGTCGTGAACATGACGCTGACCGTGGCGGGAACTCAAGTCGCGGTGATCCTCGTCGAACAGCCCGACGGCAAGTTCAAGGTCAGCTTTCGCAGCCGCTCGGCGGTCGATTGCAGCCGGCTGGCCGAGGTCTTCGCCGGCGGCGGGCACAAGGCCGCGGCCGGGGCGATGGTGGCCGGGCCCTACGAAGCCGCCCAACAAAAAGTGCTTGACGCCGTTCGTTCGGCCATGCGATGATTCCAAACTGGATCAAGGATGACCATTGGCCCGCCCTCGCACGACGCAAACCTGCCCTCGCGAAGACCTACCTACGCTGTCCCCCAGCATCGACGCATCGACGGCGGCCAGTGATGCAGTACGCCGCGGCAAGGCGTTTGCCGCCCTTGGACCGGCTCGTTCGTCGGCCCTGGAGAATTCGCTGATGCCCCGCGTCGAAGCAACCCAAAGCGTGACTTTTGATGTTCTTTCGCCCCTGACGGGGCTGATCGGCCGGCCACGGAACGCGATTCCAGGGGCTTGCGCCCCTGGCAACGGTCGGTTGTCCCTACGGGACTACCACCGCCGCCGGCCAGCGCGAATAGCCGGATTCAGCCGCAGAGCGGCGAAAGAGTGTAGCCCTGGGCGCAAGCCCCTGGGGGCCCCTCGACGAGAAACCGAGCCTAGCCCCGTCAGGGGCGACAGAATGGACGAGCGTTGCCTGTTATGCGTCGGGGCGGCGTGGGGTGAGGCGCCGTCGAAGCTATAGAGAACTGATGCTCGCGGCTTTTGCCGGCGAGCTTCCCTTGAGGAGAACTCCCGATGCAACAGCAAAAGTCCTCGAAAGTGGCCGATTCGCGCGATGCCGCCTCGCCGGCCGATGACGACCGGCGCACCTTCTTCAGCAAGGCGGCCGCGGTGGCGATCGGCGGCCTGGTCGGCGTGTTCCCGGCCGCGGCCGGTTTGTTCACCTTCGCCGATCCGCTGCGGTCGCGCGCCAAAGCCGGCGGCGGCGACGAAGGGCCCGGCCAACTGGTGCGCGTGGCGACGCTCGAGGCCTTACCCGACGATGGCGTGCCGCGTCAGTTTCCCGTGATCGCCGACCGCCAGGACGCCTGGAACCTGTTTCCCAACGAGGCGATTGGCGCGGTCTACTTGCGCCGGCAGCAAGGCTCGGACGAGATCGAGGCCTTCAATGCCACCTGTCCACACGCCGGCTGCTTCGTCAATTTCGTACCCGGTCGCAATGCGTATCAGTGCCCGTGCCTCGACAGCGCCTTCGACGTGTCGGGGCGCCGCGAGTATGGTCCCAGCCCGCGCGATCTCGACTCGCTCGTCGCCGAGGTCCGCGGCGAAGGCGAGCAACGGGCGAACTGGGTCCGCTACGTCAATTTCGTGGTTGGCATCGAGAAAAAAGACGCGAAGGCGTAGGGCGCCGCCGCATGTGCCTTCTTAGCCACGGATGAAACATGCGATTTTTTCCGATCATGTTGAATTAATGCACAAACTTGCGGAACCGCGCAGATGATTTCTTCCCTTGCCAATTGGCTCGACGACCGCACCGGCTATCGCGACTTGATCCACGCGACGCTCTACGAGCACATCCCCGGCGG
>DATNEC010000403.1:0-13372 GCA_035606815.1 Pirellulales bacterium | reverse complement strand
GTCGTGGCGATCTTCGGCCCGAACTTCACGCGGATCGCCACGATGCAGGAGATCGCGGCGGGCGTGAAAGCGGGCGCCAAGCTGAAGGGACTGATTTGCGAAAAGCCGCTGGGTCGTAACATGGCCGAGGCGCGGCGGATGATCGCCCTGGCCCGCGAGACGAAGCTGCCGACGGCCTATTTCGAAAACCAGATCTTCATGAAGTGCGTTACGTCCCAGCGGATGCAGCTCCGCGGCGTGATGGAAGCGATGGGCGCTCCGCTCTTGACGCGCTCGGGCGAAGAGCACGCCGGCCCGCACAACGCCTGGTTCTGGGATCCGATGCAACAGGGCGGCGGCGTGATGAGCGACATGGGCTGCCATTGCCTGGCGGTCGGCTGGTACGCGCTGACGCCGCCCGGCAAGCCCGTCCGGTTTCTCGAGCCGCAGTCGATCACGGCCGATCTGTCGCTGTTGAAGTGGGGCCTGCCGCGCTGGCGAAAGGAACTGCTCGACCGGCACGGCGTCGATTACGGCCGCACGCCGGCAGAAGATTTCGCCACCGGCATGGTCACGTATCGCAATCCGGAAACCGGGCAGCACGTGAAAAGCCAGTTCAGCGTCTCCTGGATGTTCGACAAGCTCGGCATGCGTCTGGCCCTGGAAGGCATCGGCCCCGGCTACGCCTTCGACATGAGCACGCTCCGCTCGTCGCTCGAAGTTTTCATCGGCGACGCCGCCGCGGCCAGCCTGACCGACACCGAGGCGGCCTTGGAAAAATCGCAAGCCAGCCGCGGGCTGTTGGTCGTGCAGCCCAACGAGGCCGATCTGTACGGCTACGTCGACGAGAACCTCGACGCCGCCGAGGCCTTCCGCACCGGTCGGCCGCCGCTCTTGGATTGGGAGTATGGCTTGGAAATCGTGCGGCTCACGATGGCCGCCTATCTCTCCTCCGAGCGCCGCGCCACGATCGACCTGACCGACAAAGCGACCAACGAGTATTTGGAGAATTACATTCCGCTGATTCAGCAAGGCCGGGGCAAGGAAGTGCTGTAAGCGGCCGACGGCGAGACGAGCATTTCAGTTCCTGGACCTTTCTGTCTCCAACCGGAGCGGCCGTTGGGCGCGGAATCCAGAATCAATTTTGCCGACCGCCGCCCGGTTAGCTCAAACGTTAGGCGGTTAGACGCACGGTATCGCCATGACCCAAAAAGTCGAGATACACCTCAAGATAAACGCAGCCGATTGGGTGTCGGGAGGTTTGGAAGCTGAGTTGGTGGTAGATGGCGAGGTTTTGTCCGCCTTTGACTACGGGCCGCTCGACCTTGGCGAGCTTGAGCTTAGCACCCAAGGCGACGGCACCCACTTCCTGTGGACGTGTGAGTGCGGATTTGCTGGTTGTGCTGGTCGCTTCAAGGGCGTGGTTGTGCGTCATCGGGGGGGCGAGGTCGAGTGGTGCGACCGCGACATGGAGCGCACATATTCATTCTGTACTGACGAGCTTCGCCAATCGCTTGTGCGCGCACTGGCAGAGGGCCAGCGATTACTGGCGGAGCGACCGGCAGTTGAGATCATCCCAGACCAGAATCGTGAGTATTTCAGAGTTCGCCATCCCGCCTAACAAGGCGCTGCAGCCAACGGCCGCTGGCGCTTCCGTTTTGTGAGTTTGAGGTTTTACACGGAAAAGGGGATAAGTTGTCAGGAACCTTTGTGTTGAACGCAATGCTCCCGTCGGCTGCGCGTCGCCCCTTTCCCCAAGGCACGCGCAGCTTCTACGCAGCGACCGGACGGGCACGCTAGGCAGCCATTTGGTCAGAACAGCCCGTCGCCATCCAATCCAGCTTCACGAACCCCCGAGCGTCTTCCGGCACTCGTCCAGCATCTCCGCCGTGCGGCTGGCGCCGACGCGGGAAACGCCCAAGGCGCGGACTTCGAGCAACTTGTCGAGCGTGCGCACTCCGCCGGCGGCTTTCACCTGCACGGCGGCGGGCGAATGCTTGCGCATCAGCTTGAGATCTTCGAGCGTCGCGCCCCCGTCGCCGTAGCCGGTCGAAGTCTTCACGAAGTCGGCGCCAAGCTCGCCGCAGATCTCGCAGAGCCGGATCTTGTGCGCGTCGGCGAGAAAGCAATTCTCGAAGATCACTTTGACCGCCTGGCCGCGGGCGTGGGCCGCGTCGACGACGGCCTGAATATCGGCGCGGACGAAATGCCAGTCGCCCGACAGCACCTTGCCGATATTGACCACCATGTCGAGCTCCTGGCCGCCGTGGTCGAGCGCTTCTTGGGACTCGAGCACTTTCATGCGCGTCGTGTGGCCCCCGTGGGGAAAGCCGATCGTGGTGCTGGCCTTGACCGTGCTGCCCGCCAATATTTCCGCGCAACGCTTGAGGTAGTACGGCTTGATGCAGACGCTGGCCACGTTGTATTCCAGCGCCAGCCGGCAGCCGGCCTCCAACTCGGCGTCGGAAAGCGTCGGCTGTAGCAGCGAGTGGTCGATCATCTTGGCAATATCGAGGTAGGAGAATTTCATGGCGCCTTCCTGTCGTCGGCGATCCGCCACGACCAATCGATGCCCCAATGGGGCGTGACCGGCGGAACGGCTGCACCGATGCAACCAGCCATCGATGCGCAAACAGCCGACGCCCCTCACGCGTGGCAACCAGAATACCAGCCCCATTGGTCGGCTGCACCAATTTTAAGTGACTGGCCAATTTTCCGCCGAATAGCGCCACTGGCGTGAAAGTCCTCCAACCGATAGCCGTGGCGGAGCCGCCCGACCCGCTCAGCCTTGCGGATTTTATGCCATAGCACTTCCCTCGTCCGCTCGCCGATTGCTTCCCGCTCCCATTGAGCAACGCTCAGCCGCCTGGAATGCGTTTCGTCACGGGCCGAATAGCAGTGAGCTCGCTTCCCGGCTGGCACGATCTAGGGCGTGGCTCTCAAAAGCGGGCGGAATTGCGCGAATGTGCGCGGCAAAAATGCTTGCTTTGACGCCTTGCGCGCGTTAGGTTCCAAGCGTCGGCTCGTTGCGGCGTAGAGGCCGCTGCAACGACCGTTCGGCGGGCAGCGCCACACACATCTCTCGCGCGGATCGCGTTCTGCCAGCCGCGCACGAAAAGGGGGCGAACAGAGAAGGAAAGCCGTCATGTTGCGCTCGATTGCGTTCATGTTGGGCGGCGCTTTGATCGGTTGGCGGCTCGCATCATCGCCCGTGAAGGTGGGCGAAGATCAAGTCACGCCCCGGCCGCTGCCCACCTCTCGGCAAGCGTTGGTTCTCGCCGCGCTGGAAAACCCCTGCCAGTGCGATTTCCAAGAACGGCCCCTGCTGGACGTTGTCGAATTCCTCGCCCAACGGCATAAGATTTCTATCCAGCTCGACCACAACGCTCTCCGCGATGCGGGCGTCGACGGCGACGCGCCGATCACCTGTGCGCTCGAGGGCGTCGCGCTTCGCTCTGCGCTGAAGTTGTTGCTCGACGAATTCGATCTGACCTATGTCGCAGACGACGGCTTCCTGCTCGTCACGACCAAGACCGAGGCCGAGAACAAGCTGTCGTTTCGGATCTATCCGGTCGCCGATCTGGTCTCGACCGACAGCGAATTCCGTTCGCAACTCGACCCGGGCGGAAAAGACGGCAACGACTATCACAGCTTGATCCAACTCATCGCGAGCAGCTTGGCGCCAAGGAGTTGGGACGAGGTGGGCGGGCCGGGATCGCTGAGCGCGCACAACAAGTCGGGAGCGCTGGGCGTTTCGCAAACCGACGAGGTCCACGAAGAGATCGCCGCGTTGCTCGCCAACCTCCGCCGGGTGCGCGACAAGCAAATCGCGGCCGCCCGCCGGCTTGGCTGTTTCCGCCGGCGCCCGCCGCCCGACGCCGCCATTGATGGAGAGTTCGAGGTTCGCGCTTATCATTTCTACTTTCAGCCGCTCATGGCCAATGCGCCCGGCGCCCCGCCGGCCGGCGACGCCTCGGCCGAGGCGAACCGCGCGGAAGCCGCAAAGCTGGCCGAGGCCCGGCTCGACGCCTGGACGAAAGTCATCGCCAAGCTCGTGCCGCAGATGATCGAACCCTCGAGCTGGGAGCCCGCCGGCGACGGACGAATCCGCGCGGCCTCGGGCACGATCATGGTCCGGCAAACCGCCGAGATCCAACAACAAGTGGGCAAGTTGATGTATCAGACGATGCTGCAGGGCTTCTCGCCAGTGTGGTATCCGATGCCATCCCTTCGCCGCAATCCCTCGGTGCGTCTCTCGCTGCCGCCCGGCAAGCTCGACTGGCCCCAAGAGGCCGAGCCGCCGCTTTGCGGCGCCGAAGCTCGCATCGGCGCGGCGCTCGAGGAAGATTTCGATCTCGATTTCGCCGAGCAGCCCTTGAGCGACGCGCTCGACGCACTCGCCGCGCGCCATGAGATTCAGATGCGAATTGATCGCAAGGCGTTCCAGCGCGAGGGAATAAACGCCGACGCGCCCGTCACATGCATGCTTCGCGGGGTGACATTAAAGGCCGCATTGAAACGGCTGTTGGACGAGTTAGAGCTGACTTACGTGATCCGCAACGAAGTATTGCTGATCACGACGAAGACCGCGGCCGACAACTTGCTGATCGCCAAGGTCTACCCGGTATTCGATCTTGTGGTGCGCCGGCCGGGCGGCTCGCCAAGGACGCCCGCGCTCGATTTCGAATCGCTCATCGAGGCCATCACCACGAATCTGGAGCCGACCACGTGGGACGAGGTCGGCGGGCCGGGCGCCGTCAACGAATTTACCAACGCCGGGGCGCTGGTGATTTCGCAGACCGCCGAAATCCACGATCAAATCGCCGCCTATCTGCGAGCCTTGCGGGCGGTAGCCGCCGCGCAGAAGTAGTCGTACTAAACATGCCGCCGGATCGTGGCAAGCCGCATTGATGCCCGACCCTCCAGTTCGCAGCTTTACCGCCCCATCTCATTATTCCGGCCGCCGAGCAAGCCTCCTTACGAGAGATCGCTCTGGCGCAAGCCGAAAAAGGGAAGCAGACCGCCGCGGCGCCGGAATTGCGGCCTTGCCAACGCCATGAAACTCAAATTGCGTGCGCCGCTGTCGCCAATGGAAGCCGAACTGGTCGATGAGATTCCCCGCGGGCCTCAATGGCAATACGAGCCCAAATGGGACGGCTTCCGCTGCCTCGTCTTTCGCGACGACAAGCGAGTCTCGCTGCAATCGAAATCGGGCCAGCCGCTCACTCGCTATTTCCCGGAACTCGTGGCCGAGCTGTTGAAGCTGCGTGCGAAGCGGTTCGTGCTGGACGGTGAGATCGTCGTCCCGGTCGGAAAGCAATTGTCGTTCGATCGGTTGCTCGCGCGCATTCATCCCGCGGCCAGCCGAGTCAAGAGGCTCGCCGAGGAGCATCCCGCCAAGTTGATCGTTTTCGATTTGCTGGCGAGCGCGCGAGGGGAATCGCTGCTCGACCTTCCGCTGACGGAACGCCGAGAGCGGCTCGAGGCATTTGCCGAGCGTTATCTGGACGATCGGAGTCGAATTCGCATTTCGCCCGCGACTACGCGGCTGTCGACGGCTCGCCGATGGTTCCGCGGCGCCGGCGGAGCGCTGGACGGCGTGATCGCCAAACGCCGGGATCTGCCGTATCAATCCGGCCAGCGCACAGGCATGCAAAAAATCAAGCCGGTCCGCACCGCCGATTGCGTGGTCGGAGGGTTTCGCTATGCCGCCGATGGAAAGTTGGTTGGTTCGCTGCTGCTCGGGCTTTACAACGATCAAGGGCTGCTCGATCACGTCGGTTACGCCTCCAGCTTCCCGATGGCCCAGCGGCGGCAGATCAGCAAGCTCGTGAAGCGGCACGTCAAGCCGCCGGGGTTTACCGGAAAGAAGCCCGGCGGCCCGAGCCGATGGAGCACCAAGCGCTCGGCCGAGTGGACCCCGCTGGCCCCCGCGATGGTGGCCGAGGTCGAATACGATCAATTCAGTTCGGGCCGCTTCCGTCACGGCGTCAAATTCTCTCGATGGCGTCCCGACAAAGCGGCCCGCGATTGCACGACCGAGCAAGTGCAATCGCACTCGGCCTATGGAATCCTGTTAGAGCGATAGAATTTTTGCACCTCGGAGCGCGCTCGATGCGGTACCTGGCTCTGGCCGTCGATTACGACGGCACCTTGGCGACGGATGGAGTTGTCGCGCCCGCCACGATCCAAGCGCTAGAGCGCTTATGCAAGTCGGGACGCAAGTTGATCATGGTGACGGGACGCGAACTCGACGACTTATTCTCGTGCTTCGGCCATGCCTGGCTCTTCGACTGGATCGTCGCGGAAAACGGGGCCGTGTTGTACCGCCCCTCGGATCAGGCGGAGCGGGTGCTCGCCAGTTCGCCTCCGCCGCAACTCGTGGCCGCGCTGCGGCGCCGTGGCATTGCGCCGTTGTCGGTGGGCCGCGTGATTTTGGCGACCCGGAAGCCTCATGAAACGGCGGCTTTGGAAGCAATCCGCGATTCCGGATTGGAGTACCAGGTGATCTTCAACAAAGACGCCGTGATGTTGTTGCCTGCGGGCGTCAACAAAGCCTCGGGGCTGGCCGCGGCGCTCAAGGAGCTGTCGCTTTCTCGGCACAATGTAGTGGGCATTGGAGACGCCGAGAACGACCATGCGTTCTTGAGCATGTGCGAATGTTCGGTCGCCGTCGCCAACGCGATTCCCGCCCTGCGATCTCGGGTGGATTGGACTACTCTCGCCGATCATGGGGCCGGCGTCGTGGAACTGATCGATCGCCTGCTGGACGACGACTTGGCAAGTTTCGAGCCGCGGCAGGAGCGGCATCGTTGATGGCTTTTAGACCATTCGCCATTCGCGATCGGCCGCGGGCGATTCCTCTTGCCGGCCGTCCGGCGTCAAGGTGGGAGTAAGCTCCAGTCCCCAGAGCCGATACCCGCCGCGAAAAGCACAAAGGTTGCTGCCTAGCCTGGACCAGGGCGGCGGCTCTTTCAGCTCTTTGGCGTTGCCGCCGCCGATCATCACGTAGTCGGCCAGGAAAGCCGGCTTCAAAAAACTGACCGCATCAGCGACGGCCTCGCGCCACTTGCGCAATCCGAGTCGCTTGAGACCGGCGCGGCCAAGATAGTCGTTCAAGGTCGACTTCCGACGAATTCGCAGCTCGCCCAACTCAAGCGGTAACACCGATCGCTGGGTGACCAGCGCGGAGCCCACGCCCGTTCCCAAGCCGATGAACAGCATCCGGCCTCCGGCATAGCTGCCGATCGCCTGCATCGCCGCATCGTTGATCACCTTGACCGGCGCGCCGAAAGCGGCGGCGAAATCGAAACCGACCCACCCGGGCCCCAAATTTCCGTTGTCAACGCGCGGGCCTTCTGGGCCGACCTGCCCCGCATAACCCAGCGAAACCGCTTCATAGTCCCAGCCCTGCGCAAGCTCACGAACAACCTCGACCATTTGCAGCGCGGTCATCGAGCGGCCCGAGGGCGCCTTGCGGACGTCGGTCTCCCCGGTCGCCAAGATCTTGACCTGCGTGCCTCCAAGATCGATGACGAGAATCTTTGCTGGGTGTTTGTCGACGGGCGGTTGAAGATGCAATGAATCTCTCCCCCGGCGTGCGAACGTCAATTGCGATGTGTCCGGCAGAACAAGTGGGGCGGCGCTACATTTTCTTCTTGGGCGCCTTTCCCTCACAGGGTCATGCGATTGTCCCCCTAATATGCAAACTCCATGCCGTGTGACTGTCCGATTCGAGCCCGGCAAGAGCGATTCACACCATCCCCTTTCGCGTTCCCATGCTTGAAGCATTACTTGCGGCCCGATTGGCTCGACGGATCAGTTGTCGCCACTGGCCTCTCGTTCGGGCAGTCCCAGGCACAAAGCGCTCGATGCGGCGGCGACGGCCGCAAAGACATAAAATGCGTCGGCTGGCTGGTGCAGACGGTCGAATAATTCGATTGTGCCCGCCGCCAACGGGCTGGCGAGCCCCCAGGTCACGCCCATCGTCAGCCCACTGGCGACGCGCTGGCCTTGGGGCAAGATTTCCTGACCGCAGCTTACCAACAGCGGCAACGTCGCACCGAGAGCGAAGCCGCTCAAAGCGACGCATGCCAGGAGCAGCACGGAAGTCGCGGATGGACAAACGGCCAGGCTCGCCGCAGCCGCCAAAGGAAGCGAGCAGAACGCCCTTCGCTCATTTGAGCGATTCGCGAACGCCGCGCATGCAATGCTTCCGGCGCCGATCGCGGCCATGAACAAGGACTGGGCGGAGCCGACGTCGTCATTGGCGCCGCCGGTTTCCTTGATGGCGAAAGCTAGGGCCAGCGGTACGCCCAATACGGGCGTCACGCGCAACACTCCCAAGGCCACCAGCAGAGCCACAACCTTTTTCTTGCCGCTCAATAGTTGGCCGAGCGGGATTGCCGCCGTCTCGGCATGAGCGACCTGCGTCGGTGCATGGCGCAGACCCAAGCCGACGACCACCAGGGCCATCCAGCCCCAGACGGCAGTCCAGGCGACCGCCGGCAGGCCGCTGGCCGCGGTCAGCTTGCCGGCATAGAACGGTCCAATGGCTTGGCCCAGGTATCCGCCGATCGAGAAAATCGACAACGCCCGGCTACGGTTGTTCGGAGCACACGAAGCGACCACTGCCGCGGCTTCGGGATGAAAAGCGGCGATGCCGGCGCCGCCCGCCGCGAGCAGCAGGCAGAGTCCCCAAAACGAATCGACCACTCCCACGCCGCCCACGCACGCGGCGGCCACGGCCGGGCCGGCCCAAATCAGCCAGCGTGCTTGATGGCGTTCGGCCCAGTAGCCGATCGGTAATTGGAGCAGCGAGTTCGCCAAGCTCCAGAGGATGAACGCCGCCTGGAACTGTGCATCGCTCAGCTTCAGGCCGCTCCGCAGGTCAGGCCACAGCGGTTGGACGACCAGCGCAATCGTATCGACCGCCAGGTGGGCGAAGGCGAGCAGCAAAAGCAGCTTCAGTCGAGGCACTGGCGGGAATCGGCGTCGCAGCGGTTGAGTCGGTCCCGTTGTATGCGGGACGTTGCGCTCGTGCAAGCTTGTCGGCGCGCTCGACCTGCGCTGCGGCGATCGAGGGTCGCGTCGTCGATTCCGCCTGTTTTCATTTCAACAGGTTGTGCGTCGTGCGGCTTTGGCGGCTGGCTTCGCCGGACGGCCGCACGTCGCGGATTCGGCCTTGGGGCCGCACGCGCTCGATCGCCACCGGCTCGGTCGAGTCGTCGATGCGGACGTTGCCCGCCTCGTCGCGGACTTCAAGCCGCAAGTAAACCTGCTTCGGCGTCCGTTGATCGATCCGCCAAACATAGCGACCGGAGTTTTCCAACCCCGACGCGATCGTGTGCCACGGGCCTTCCTGGGTTTCGCTCATGCGGAGCGAAACGGGCCGCGCCGCGAGCCGCTCGTCGTCGGCTTCCCAGACAATCACCATTTCGCCCGCCTCGTCTCCACTGCCTTGCTCGGCCGAGACCAGGCTGGCCGCGGGCTTCGTCAAATCGACGCCGACCCAGACATCGGGCAAATCGCCGTTTTCGGGCGCCGGCCCTTCCAATCCGGTTCCCGTCTTGACCACGACGCGGAACCCGTAAATTCCCTCGCGATCGACTTTCACCAGCATCGGGCTGCGGCTGTCTTCGTCGAGGCCGAAGCTCGACCAATGACCGCCTCCGTCGCGAGTGCCCCACAGTTCGACTTGCGCGATGCCCGCCGCGCCGACGGATTCCACGTCGTAAAGCAGTTCGAATTCGAGCTTGTTCACCATGTGGGGCCGCACGCCGGGCGGCAGAAGCTCTCCTTGGATCGGCGCCGCTTGTTCGTCCTGCTCGGCGGCGCCGGGGGGATAACGACCGGCCACGGGCGGACGCACGGCGTCGGCGACCGTCGTCAGCGGTTGCCGTGCAGGCGCCGCCGGCCGGCCAGACGGTTGCGGGGGCCACTCGGCGCTGTCGGTGCGCGGGTAGGGCGACTCGCCGGACGTAATCGGGAATGGGTTCGCACGGGCGCCGCTCGGTTGAGGGAACGCTTCGCCCATCTCGGGCGGGCGGTTGTCGATCGGCGGATCGGCGACCAGCGCCGGGCCAGCGGCTTGATGCGCATCGAAGGCCGTTGGCCCGGCGGCTTCCTCGGCGGCGGCGACGCCGTCGGCAGACGGCGCTTCGGCGCCCGGCGGCGCCACGGAGCGTTCGACAAGCGTTCGGTTCTTCGATTTGTCGCAGATTTCCGCCTGGACCGCGACGGCGCCCAAGCCGGCATTGCTCTGCGGCACGAAGGCGATCTCGCCGGTGATGCTCTCGCCGGCCTTGGCGGGCGGCGACGGATCGATCGCGACGCGCTGCCACGACTGCCCGTAGCCCGCCGCCCGATACCCGACTTTGAAGGTCTCTGGCGCCAGGTTCGCATCGCTGAGCTTCCAGCGAACGTGGACTTCGCCCCCTTTGCCGCGCACCGCCGACAAATCGAGCTTGGGTTGCGTCGTGTCGACGACGACCTTCACCGTGGCGGCGGGCGGACCGGCCGGAAGGAACTTGCCCGATGCGTACTTCGTGCGGCACATGAACCAGTATTCGCCGTCTTTGGGCGCGCGAAACTCGAAGCGACGCGCCTGGGGGGCCGCTTTCCGGGCCATCTTCCAATTGGCGCCATGATCTTCCGAGACGTGCAACTGGACCTCGACGGCCTGCTCTTTCTCCTCCGCAAACGTGAAGGGGACCGCCAGATCGGCGTATTCGACGTACTGCACTTCGACCTTGCGAGGCGGCGGTCCTTGCTTGGCGGCCGGAGGGGCGGCCGACGCCGCGGCGACCCATCCCCAGAGCATGATTGAAAGCACAATCCGCATCGCACCCTTCCTCGCCCAACGTCGGCAACTTGGCCCGCAGTTCGCCTTGGCAAGATGGGAAAATGGCGAGGGCCGGCGCGCAGCCGATAGCGGAACCGTTGCCCTGCTGTTATCGGACACCCGGCCGTGAGGCTTGAGCGGAGATTTCCGAAAGCGGAGGATGGGGCGGCTGGATGAGTCGCGAAAATCATCGGAGGGCCGCGCCGGCGGCGCCGAATCGCGCTATGCGGCCTGCGACGTGCCAGGATGTATGCCCGGCACGGCCCCCGCTTCCTGGCCGCTCTGCAGGGCGGCGTGGAGGTTCTCTTCCAGCACTACGATTTGGGCCTGCAAGCGGACGACTTCTCGCACCAAGCTCTCGCTGAGCAGTTCGAATTGTCGCACCGACTCAATCTGGTGGGCGTGCCAGACGGCCATTTGCTCCGTGAGACGGCCGATATGGCTGTTCAGGTGAGCGTCTACGCGGCGCATGAAGGGCCGGATGGCCGGAGAAACTCCATCCCAACAGACCTTGAATAGTCGCTTCACCGATTGACCCCGAGGCTGACGCTAAGCGGGCGGCTCTTTGGTTTCACCGGGGCGATGCAATCACCCTTGGAGTAGCTTCGTATCTGCCGGAGGGGCGCGTTGAAGATTGCCGCCCCGCGCAGTACGACCCGCATTAACCGCACGTTTTCCGACAAACCGTACCGCTTGGCTAGGATTTGCCAGTCGGAGAAAGTAGATTTTTGCAACTCGGATCAGTAAATTGGCGGAACGAACCCTCCTTACAAGCTCCCGCCGCCGCTTTGCATGTCCTCCTCGATACCCTCGATTCGTCCTCGTGCCGTCGTCTTCGATCTCGATGGCTTGTTGTTCAACACCGAAGAGCTATACGAAGACGTCGGGACCGAGTTGCTCCGCCGCCGCGGCCACGCCTTCGAGCACGATCTGCTCAAGGCGATGATGGGCCGGCCCGCGCGAGTGGCCTTGCAGATGATGATCGATCATCACGCCCTGAGCGACACGGTCGAGACGCTGGCCGCCGAAACGGCCGAGATTTTTCCGGCGATCTTGGACGCCCGGTTGGCGTTGATGCCCGGCGCCGCCGAACTGCTCGCCGCGTTGGAGCACGCCGACATTCCCAAGGCGATCGGCACCAGCAGCGGCCGGCGTTTCGTGACCGGCGTGCTGGGGCGGTTCAATCTGGAACCGCGGTTCGAGTTCATCCTGACCGCCGAAGACGTGATCGAGGGCAAACCGCAACCGGAAATCTATTTGAAAGCCGCGGCGCAATTCGCCTTGCGGCCCGCGGAGATCGCCGTTTTCGAAGACAGCCAGAACGGCTGCCGCGCCGCGGTCGCGGCGGGCGCGGTGGCCGTCGCGGTGCCCGGCGGTCATAGCCGCACGCACGATTTCGCCGGCGCAATGCTCGTCGCGGAATCGCTGGCCGATCCGCGGGTTTATGAATTGCTGGGGTTGCCGCGGCCCGAGTCCGCAAGCCATTGAGGCTCGGTGACAGGCGGCTTCCGGTTGAAAGATTCCTCAACAAAAGGGATCTTCAGCGGAATCTGTTGATGGATTGAAGCTGTCTCGCGGGGCTATGGTGCGTTTTCGCAGGCATTGCCGGGCAGTGAATGGCGCGTAGGCGCAACCGAAGAAGGTGCAGTACAGGTGTTCGATGGATCTTGGCTGTATTTATTGCCCGGCAATTCCTCGGAAAACGCACCGTTGAGTTGCTCGCCAACGAAAAACTGCCCACAGATTCCGCCAATAAACCACCCAAAAAGCTGACTCCATGACTCGCCAAATCGTTCGCCCGGAGCAATTGGATCTCGACTCGCCCGGCCGGCGCGATTATTGGGCGGCGCTGGAGCACGACAGCATCTGGGGCGACCACTTGGTCCCGCTGACGGTGTTCGTCGGGCCGCAGGCGAGGGAGGGGGAGGGGCTGGTCGCCTTCGGCTCGAACCACGGCAACGAGTACGAAGGGCCGGTCGTGCTCAAGCATTTGCTGCGCGAGATCAAGCTGGAGCAGGTCACGGGCCGGCTGATTCTGATTCCGGTGCTGAACCCCGCGGCGTTTCTGGCCGGCACGCGCGAAAGCCGGCTCGACGACGGCGTGAACTTGAACCGGGCCTTCGTCGAAGGCGCCGGCACGACGCCCGCCCTGGCCGGCATCACGCATCGCATCGCCGCTTTCGTGCGGCAGTATATCTGGCCGCGCGTGCATGTCGTGATCGACCTGCACTCGGGCGGCAATGTGGCCCGCTTCGCGCTGTGCGCGAATTACCATCCGGTCGACGACCCGCAGTTGGCCAAGCAAATCGACGAAACGGCCCGCTGGTTCGGCACGCCCTGCCTGATGGTCTATCAAAACCTGACGCCGGGTCTGCTGCCGAGCGAAGCCGAGCGCTTGGGCAAAATCACCGTCGGAACCGAGCTTGGCTGGGGCTGCGCGATCAACGCCGAAGGGGTCCGCTACGGCCGGCAAGGCGTGTTGGCCGCGGCGATCCACAACGGGCAGCTGGCCGGCGCCATCGAGCCGATCGCCCACCACAAGGCCGGCAC
>DATNEC010000376.1:0-7419 GCA_035606815.1 Pirellulales bacterium | reverse complement strand
CGGTCCTGCTCCGCCAGTTCGGGATAAGGGCAGTCCAAGACGGTCAATACGGGCAACTCGCCGGTTCCGTCGATCTCCAGGGGCACGCGCCGCTCGGCGAACAACCTCTTGAGCGATTCCATACGAGCCACGGTCGTCGCTCCTTGCACCTGATCGGCATATAGACCGGCCATGGCGACGGCAATTCGCTGCAACAACCCGCGGCGAACCTCCGGATCGGATACGGTGCGAATCTGCTCCCACAGGATCAACGCCAGGTCGCCATAATTCGTTCCCGCTTGCCGGCGGCCTTTATCACTGAGCGAATAACGATGACTTGGCCGCCCGCGCCCGGCACGGGTCGCCTCGCGCTCGACCAAGCCTTGGCCCATCAGCCGCGTCAATCGTTGGCGAACGGCGGTCGCCGTCACTGCCGTCGCTTCGGCCAACTCGCTCACGCTCATCGCCCCGGTTCGACGGAGCAAATCGAGCAATTGAGCGTCGGAGGTTTCAGAGACGGTACTCATGGTCGAAAGTCGCTGTTTTCTTGCTTGCCCACACCGTAATCATAGCAATTGAAACAATTTCAGCAACTCAATATGTCTAAATTATGAAAGTTGTTTGATAGAAATAGTTTACAACGTATGAATTGTTGTGGAATTGGGACGACTCACAAGAAAGCGTCGCGAGCGCAAGGCTATCTGCTATCATCGGTTGCAGCGTTATCCCCCGAGCGAAGGAGGCTGGAATCCATGAGCTGGCTGCCGAAGCGAACAGTCGTTGTGCCCGTCGACTTTTCCGAGGATTCGTTCAATGCCGTCGATACGGCGCTCGAATTGGTCGCCGGCCCTGCCGCATTGCACGTGGTCTACGTGCTGCCGGTCTTCGATCCGGCCGAGCCGGACGTGGTGTGGAGTACGGTCAACGACGAAACGCGCCGGCGGCACGGCGAACAGGCCCTCCGCGAGCGGCTGACCGACGCCAAATATCAGGGCTTGAATCTTCACGTCCTGTTCGGCGAGCCGGGCCACAAAATCACCGAACTGGCCGGCGGCGAGCAAGCCGAATTGATCGTGCTTTCCTCGCACGGCCGGACGGGCATCTCGCGGCTGTTGATCGGCTCGGTGGCCGAAAAGGTCGTACGGCTGGCACATTGCCCGGTGCTGGTGCTGAGGAAATAAGAGTTCCAAGCTCCAGGTTTCAGATTCCAGGTTGGGGGCCGCCGGAGCGTCGAGCGCGGCGCTTCAGTGGGCGATATTGCATCGGGGCAGCGCCCGGCGGAGCCTTGCGACGTCGGCGTCGGTGAATGCCTGGTCGAGAAGGAATAGTTCTCGCAGCGACTCAAGCCCGGCCAGATCGTCGAGGCAGGCGTCGGAAAGGCGCGAGGGGTCGCTTTCGCCGTCGACGTTGGCAAGCACCAACCGTTCGAGCCGGGCCAGTCGGCGAAGATGGCTGACTGACTCGTCGGTGAGTTGGAATCGCCCGTATATCTCTAGCGTCCGCAGATCCGGCAGCCCTTCTAACGCCGTAAAGTCCTGCTCGCTGATCTGCTTTGACGTAATGAGTCGCAGACGGATGACCGTCTCGAAATGCTCGGAGCCCAACACGCGGTGCGCCGCGGCCGGGCCGGGAAGCGCGGCGCGATTATCGAAGTAAGTCGTTCCGAATTTCGTGCGAGTCAATTGATGCCGGCAGCCGATTTCGGCGCCCAGTTGCTGCCAGGCGGCCACCGCCAGCTTCTGGCGCCTGGCACGTTCGACGTGTCGGCCCAACCCAATTCCCAGCAGCGCGAACAGAACCAGAAAGGTTCTGAGCGAGAACTGAAGCCATCGACGCTTCGTCCTGCTGGGTGCGCTCATCGCTGGCTCTCGCGTGCCGCTCAATCGTCCAGTTTCTTCGGGACGGCGCCGCCCGCCGCCGCGAGCCACAACTCGGCCTCTGCGACGTAGAATTCGGCGGCGTGCAGTTTTTGCGTCTCGCCGCCCCGCGTGCCGGTTTTGTTCAAGGCCCTGATTCTGAAGTAGCAGCGTTTCATGCGCTTCCAGTGGTCTTGCAGAACGGCGACTTCCGCCGCCCGGTCCTTCGCCAGATTCAGTTCGGCCTCCAACCACCGGCGCGACCACGCGCACACGTCCGAAAACACCGCGGTCCCCGCGTCGTAATCGGTCTGCGTCGTCTTATAAGCGGCCTTCGCGGCGTCGAGCATCGCCTGGGCCTGTTTGCGATGGGCTTGGGCGACGGCGGGGCCTCCCAACACGAGCACGGCCTGGTCCCCGCTCGCTTCGTCCTCGCCGCCGATGATCCTCGGCTTGACGCCTCCAAATTCAACGACGGGCTGTTCGTCAGCCGCTTCACCGGCGAGCAGCCTGACGCCGAGTGCGCCGATCGCCAACAACCCAAACGCCACCGCTACAGTCGACAGCTTTTTCATTGCGGCTCCTTCGAATTTCTAAAGGCCCTGGCGTATACGCCAGGCTGTCATGATAGGGAAACATGGGCGCGGCGCCAAAGAAAACTGTTCTTCAGCGAAATCCGCGGATGATTGCGGCCGTAGACGCGGCATCTTGCCGCGTTCTTGGCAAAGCGGCAAAATACCGCTGCTATATTTCCGCGCGCGGAAAGAACTGCGCGACCACCTGGCTAAATTCCGCGGGCGAAGCGACTTGCGAAGCCCGAGTGCGAAACTCGCGGGCGCCGGGCCGGCCCTGCGCGTAGCAGCAGGCGAATTTGCGCATCAAGATCGTGCCTTTTTGTTCGCCGAAGCGCTCGACGACCAGCGCGTAGTGGTGCAGCAGCAACTCTCGCTCTTCGGCCAGCGTCGGATCCGGCGGGATCGGCTCGCCGGCCAGCGCCGCTTGCGCCTGGCGAAACAGCCACGGCTTGCCGAGCGCGGCGCGGGCGATCATCACGCCGTCGACTCGATAGCGGCGGAAGGCTTCGACCACCTTGGCCGCCGAATCGAGATCGCCGTTGCCAATCAGCGGAATTCGCTTGAGATGTTCCTTGAGCGACGAAATTCGCTCCCAGTCGGCCGAGCCTTTGAAAAAGTCTTGCGCCGTGCGTCCGTGGACCGTCAGCGCGGCGGCGCCGGCCGATTCGACGACCTGGGCGATTTCGACGGCCGTGATGTTGTCTCGCGTGCAGCCGAGGCGAATCTTGGCGGTGACCGGCGTCGGCGCGCAAGCCTGCACGACGCGCTCGACAATCGCCCCCACGCGGTCCGGAAAACGCAACAAATACGACCCGCTGTGGGCCGAGGCCGTGATCTGCTTCACCGGGCAGCCGAAGTTGATATCGACGACGCTCACGCGAAACTCGTGGGCCAAGCGAGCGCCGACCGCAGCCAGCGTGGCGGGATCGTTGTCCCAAATCTGCACGGCCAGCGGCCGCGGCTCGTCTTTCACGCCCCACAAGCGATCGGGAAAATCGTGCTCGCGCTCGTCGATCGCCAGAAAGCCGCGGGCGCTGATCATCTCGGTCGCCTGCAAGCCGGCCCCGCCGAGCTGCCGCACGATCTGGCGAAAAGCGTAGTTCGTGAAGCCCGCCATCGGCGCCTGCAAGATCGGCGGATCGACGACCAGCGGCCCGATTGCCAGCGGCGCGATCGCGGGCGGCGGCAACGGCTCTGTCAGGATGGAAACATTGGATGAATCGAGCATGGCAGCGCGGGAATGGAGCGTATGCCTCGAATGTCGCTTTTCGCGCCGCGATAAGTTCTTCTTTTCTCGGAGCGAAAAGCGACAATCAGCCTACTCGCCCCGCGGATCGAGCGCCATCGCGCGGGCCAGGGTCGCATTGTCCGTCCCGGCGGGCAGCACCGCCCGGAGATACTCGGCGATTTGCAGGTTGTATTCGTTCAGCGCCTTGAGAAAGCCAAGGGTCTCGCCGGTTTGCTCGCGAATTTCTAGGAGCGGCCCGTCCAGCGAGATTTCGCCCTGTTCGAAGCGGTGCGTCGCGTCGGCCCGCGCTGCGTCGGCTGCGATCACCGCGGCCGATTGTTGCGCCAGCACCTCGTGCCACTTGGGAATGGTCGCGGCCAATCGTTGGACCTCCGCCGAGCGCGCGACGGGCGGCGGCTGCGATTCGAGTTTCATGTTGTAGCGGCCCGCGTGCGGCGCCGTCGTGGGCAGCGGCCATTCGCCGCCCAGCGGCCGACCGCCGAGTTGGGCGAGCGTGAATTGGCCGACGCGCAAATCCAATTCGGACTCGATCAAATCGGCCTCGGCCGCGCGCTGGGCCGCCTTGAGCCGCAGCATGGCCTCGGCGCCATCGGCACGGTCGCGCCAACGCAGTGCCGCCGGATCGAGCGCCTGCAATTGTTCCAACTGCTGGGCCAAAACCTGATGGCGCGCCGCGCGATGGCGGGCCTGCCAATAGGTCGCGACGAGCGCGCCGCGATCGGCGCCCGTCGATCGCCAAGCCAGGCAGTCGATCAGGCTGAGCGGCTCTCCGAGGGCGCCGGGCGATGGATGGTTCCAGTGCAACGCCGAACCCAGTTCCTGGGTGCGTTGCGGCGGCGGCAAATCGGCGAGCGCCGGATACAGCCCCGGCGGCGGTCCCGCATCCTGCTCGGCATCGACAAGCGGCTTGTTGGTTCTATGTCGCGGTTCATCGCCGCCGTTAGCGTCTTCGGCCGGCTGATCTTCGCCATCGGCATTCGCTTCCGCGGGCGCCGCGCCAGACTCGGCCTCGTCTTCCGGTTTCACGGGCGAGGCGCCCGTGCCGCCAGCCCCGGCGGAGTCGCCTTTGGACCGGTCCGATTTCGCGTGATGGCTGCGGATTACTTTCTTCGGCTCGCGCTGGTTGCCGGCCGCCCCATCCCCGGCCGCCCCATTCCCGATCGGCTGCTCGGCGGCGGGCTGGTCGAAGCCGGCCTGTCGCACGCCGTCGTCCGGTTCGGCTTGCGAAGTGTCGCCCTTGCGCTGCGGGATCAACAGGCCCACCAGCCGGGCGCTGGCGAAACCCGGCGGAGCGATGCTCAGGGCGTATTCTGCAATATCGCGATTGTAGTCCAGCACCGAAACAATGAAGGCGCGCTGCTGACGCGTCAGTTCGGCGATGCTATCCATCACGATGATCCGATCGAGTTGGCCTTTCGAGAAGGCGTCGGCGTCGCCTTCAACGGCGTGCGCGGCGGCGGTCACGGCGGCGGCCCGCGTTTCGATCGAGCGCAGGCGCAAGGGCAGCGAACGATCGATGAGATAGGCCCGCGGCGGCGGGATCTTGCCTGAATAAACCTGTTGGAACTCGGTCAGATAGCGACCGACGAGCGGCAAATCCGCCGGTAATGGCAGCGTGTTGGGCGCCGTCCAGCGCGCCAGTTCGGCCAGCAGATATTGATGGGCCAGCACTTCGGCCTCCGCTTCTCGCAGACGGGCCTCGGCCGCGGCCAACCGGGCTGCGAGCAGCGGATCGTTGGGCGGCGCCGCGGCGTCTTCGGCGGGCGCCAATTGCCGCAATCGCGAAAAGCTATCGCCGCAGATTCGATATTCGGCCACGGCGGCCGAGAGCTTCCAATAAGTCTGCGTGACTTCGATCTGCTGGCGGCGATCGATCAGCCGCGACATCAATTCGACCAGCGGAGTCGGCGAGCCGGGCAAGCCGACTTGCCCCGGACCGGCCAAAGAGTCGATTAATGATTCGGCCTCGCCGGCCCGCGCAGCCCCGGTATTGAGCGGCGCCAGGGGCGGTTCGCTCTCGGCGGCCTTTGCCGCCGGCGCGACGGGCTGTTTCTTGGCCGCGGGGCCGCTTTTGGCGGCGCCTTTGCCGCCGAAACCGGGACCGCCCGCCGCCTCGACTTCGGCTTCGTCCGCCGCCGCCTCGCCTTCTTCAGACTCCAATTTGGTGGGGGGCGCGGCGGCGCGGGGGTTTTTAGGGGGCGCGGCCTTTGCCGGTGGCGCCGCCAACGCGCAACCGAAGATCAATACGATCGAGGTCATTCCCATCCTTGACGCCTCGCTGGCAAGCGGAAAATGTCGAAACATGGCGCCACGGTCCTCATATACCTTCCTGGCGGTTCAGCCCGCTGGCCGCGGGCGGTAGTAAACTCTAAATTGACAGGTCGGACTGTCCGAGTCAATTCAAAACGCCGCTGGCATGGTCCGTTGGAATGACCCGTCGACGCGAACTGCTTTCCGCCCTGGCCTTGGTCGTTCTGAGCGCCGTGTCGCTTGCCGCGGCGGCGCAGGCGGTGGTGAGCGGTTGGTCGGCCCGGCGCGAAATGGACCGCGCCGAACTGATCGCCTGGCTGACCGAGCGCGACGTCAGCTCGTTGCCTCGGGCGATTCGGTTGAAGCTGGCCCGGCGATTCGAGCAGGATTTCGCCGGTGGCCACGATTGGAAACAAGAGCTGAGCGAACTCGACGAGCCGCGGCGACGGCGAATGACGGAGAACTACTTCGAACTCTCGCAGACCTGGTTCCTGGAGAAGGTCGACCGCTACTACGAACTACAAGAACCCCAGCGCACCGATTATGTCGACAGCCAGATCGACGGCATTTCGCGCTGGCCGGTGCTTGAGAAAGACGGCCTGCAAAGCGGCAGTCTGTTGTGGAACGCCGACCCAGGACGATACTTGCCGCGGCTCGAGGCCAAGTTCAAGCATCTTAAGCCCGAACAGCAGCAGCGCGTGCAACAGTTCGTCGGGACGATATATATGCGCTGGTTGGCGAAAGGCTTTCGCCAACTGCTTCCGATCGGGCCGGAATGACGCGGCGGATTTCAGCGGGGCCAGAAGGCCTCTTCCAAATCTTCGCAATCGAGCCGATCGGATTGATGCCAGAGCGGCAAACCGCGGCGCACGCGCTCGGCCAACACGTCGAGCTTTTCCGAAGAGCCGGGCAAGGCTTCGGTGGCATCGAAGTGGTCTCTGCCGACCTGGTCGGGCTCGAAATTCCAAAACCCCATCTTGATGGCGTCCAATACCGAATTCGGCACGGCGGTTCCTCCTTTGGTCCCCGAGCAGTTCCCGAGCAGTGGAACAGGAGCGAGTATTTAGGGCTTTCGATAAAAAGTCAAGCAAATCACCCCGACAAATCATCGAAGCTCGGCCACAGCCGGCGCCGGACCTTGACGGACCCGATCGACCCACTGCCGCAGCAAAGCGCCATCGAGCGGTTGATGGCGCGATCCGCTGCAAACGGCGCCTCGCACTGCCACATAGTCGGGCCGCACGTCGAGCGCTTGCGGCAAGCGCCGCCACGAAAGCGAACCGGCGAGCACGCTAAGCATGCGGCGCTCGCGGGTATCGGCGACAAACCTCCGCAGATCCTCGACGCAGAAGTAGTCGAGCAGGCCGCCGGCCGATTTGTTCGCCGTGTCGATCAACACTGCTCGGCAGCCAAGCGCTGCCGCGTGGCGCAGCACGTCGTCGGGCGCGGGCGACGAAACTGCTTGCCAATCGGCGTAGATTACCGCCACCGGCGCGGTTGCCGCCGGCAG
>DATNEC010000368.1:0-2945 GCA_035606815.1 Pirellulales bacterium | reverse complement strand
TTCCGCGGCGCATCAACCGGCTCTGCGACCTGGCCTTGCTGATCGGCTTCGCCGACGAGCGCTCGACGATCGGAACGACGCAGATTCAGGCCGTCGCCCAGGAGTTGTCTCTCGCGCCGGTCGAGTCGTTGGCCGGCGATGATCGCTGAGCGATAGGGCCTGCCGCCAAGCGATCGGCGTCGCCTTATTGGCCAAGGCGGCCTTTGCGCCGGCAGCCGCCGCTCAACTCACGGGCCTGCTCGGACGAATCTCGCGGCAGTTTGACTTGCGGCGCGCGAGGCGTTTAAATCGAGCTTGGCGGTCAGCGCTTGGTTTCCGGTGCATAAGGATTCGCCGAGCGGGAGTCCTGACGGCCCGTCGTTGAGATGAATCGTGGGGGCCGACCCGCAAAGGCTTCTGCCGAAGGTAAAGCATGTTGGGCCGACTGGTCCCTGGAACGCTTCTGGCGGCGCTAACTGCCTGCATTGTCGGCGTCACGCAGCTTTGCGCGGACGAGTTGATGCCGCCGATACTCGACTTCGCCCGCGACGTCTACCCCATCTTCGAACGCTCGTGCTTCGAGTGCCATGGCCCGCAGCGGCAGGAAAGCGACTTGCGGCTTGACGTGCGCGAGGGCGCCTTGGCAGGGGGGGCCAATGGGGCGGTGATCTCGCCCGGCAAGCCGCAAGAGAGCGAGCTGCTGAGGCGCATCAGCCTGCCCGAAGGGCACGACGAGATCATGCCGACGCGCGGAAAGCCGCTGCCGCGCCGCCAGGTCGAAACCATTCGCGCCTGGATCGCCGCCGGGGCCGTCTGGCCCGAGAAACTCGAGCGCGCCAAGCACTGGGCTTATATGCGGCCAGTTCGTCCTGCGCCGCCCGGAGTGAACGAAGCGAACTGGCCGCGCACGCCCATCGATCGGTTCATCTTGGCGAGGTTGGAAAACGAGGGCTTGAACCATTCGCCCGAGGCGGACCGAACGACGCTGATTCGCCGTTTGTCGCTCGACCTGGTCGGCCTGCCTCCTTCGCCCGGCGAGGTTGAAGCGTTTGTAGCTGACGCGAGCGCGGACGCTTATGAAAAACTCGTCGATCGATTGCTCGCTTCGCCGCAGTTCGGCGAGCGCTGGGCTCGCCCCTGGCTCGACCTGGCCCGCTATGCCGATTCGCATGGTTTTCAGCGAGACGATCTCCGCGAGCTGTGGCCGTATCGGGATTGGGTGATCCGGGCCTTGAATGCCGATTTGACCTTCGATCGTTTCACGCTCGAGCAGATTGCCGGCGATCTCTTGCCGGGCGCCGGCGAGTCGCAGCGGATCGCGACCGGCTTTCACCGTTCGACCACGACCAACGTCGAAGCCGGTTCCGACCCCGAGGAGACGCGCATCAACCAGGTCATCGATCGCCTCAACACCACGGCGGCCATCTGGCTCGGCACGACCTTGGAATGCGCCCAGTGCCACGACCACAAGTACGATCCCTTCACGCAGCGCGATTACTACGGCCTGCTGGCCTTCTTCAACAACACCGAAATCGAAGCCGACCGCAGCAATCCTCAAGTGCCGGGGTCGATCCGCTTTCTCGGTCCTTCGATGGAGTTGGGCGACCTGGAGATTGAAGCCGAACAGCAGCGGCTGAAGGGCGAAATCGCCGGGCTCGATCAAGTCCTGACCGCGCGGCGGAGCGAACTGGGCGGCGAACTTGATGCTTGGGCGGCGACGTTGGCCGCCGACTTGGCCCGCGCGCCTACGACGCACGTGCTGAAGATCGCCGAATTCCATTCGGCCGAGGGCGCCTCGCACAAGCTGCTCGAGGACGAGTCGGTGCTGCTCGTCGACGATCCGCCGGGCGTCGACACCTACACGGTGGTCGCGGAAACGACTCTCCGCGATATCACCGGGCTCAAGCTCGAAGCGCTCGCCGATCCGGCGCTGCCCGGCCAGGGACCGGGACGCGGCGATCCGGAGCGGCCGAACTTCGTGCTTAACACATTCGCCGTCTCCGCGGCGCCGCTCGACGGCAGCCGGCCTCCGCAGCCGTTGAAACTGGCTGCGCGCCGAGCGAGCTTCGAACAGAAGAACTATCCCCTCGCGGGCGTTCTCGACGATAAGCCCAAGAGCGGGTGGGCCATCGCCCCCAGGTTCCACGAACCGCACTGGGCGGAGTTCGACGTGCTTGCGCCGCCGGCGGACGAATGCGGCACGCGGCTTACGTTCGCGCTCGACCAGCAGTTCGGCGCCGGGCGGACGATTGGGCGGCTGCGGTTGTCGGTCTTGACCGGCGACCCCGCGGCAAAAGCTCTGCCGGCCGAAGTCGCGAAGATTCTGCAAGCGGCGCCCGACAAGCGCACCGATGCCGATCGCGGCAAGTTGCTCGATCTGCGCCTCGAGCGCGACGCCGCCGCCCAAGATCTGCGGAGGCGCCGCGAGTCGCTGGAGAAACCGCTTAAAGCCTTGAAGAAGCCGACCACGCTGGTGATGCGCGAGTTGCCTGAACCCCGCGCAATGCACCTCTTCACGCGAGGAGACTTCCGCACGCCCGGCGGGCCGGTTCAACCCGGCGCACCGCAGGCGCTGCACTCGCTGCCGGACGGCCCGTCCAACCGCCTGACCTTGGCCCGTTGGCTCGTCGACCGCGACAATCCGCTCACTGCCCGGGTGGTCGTGAACCGCTGGTGGGCTGAGTTGTTCGGCCAAGGCATCGTGACGACGGTCGAAGACTTCGGCGTCAAAGGCGAGACGCCAACGCACCCGGAGTTGCTCGATTGGCTGGCCGTCGAGTTCATGGACGATGGCTGGTCGATGAAGCGGTTGCTGCGGACGATGGTCGTGTCGGCGACTTACCGGCAAGCGTCGCGAGCGACCCCGGAGTCGTTCGCGCAAGACGACCGCAACCTGCTTTACGCTCGCGGGCCGCGGTTCCGGCTCGACGCGGAGACGATCCGCGACAATGCACTGGCCGTCTCGG
>DATNEC010000362.1:0-4044 GCA_035606815.1 Pirellulales bacterium | reverse complement strand
AAGCTGCTCGACGGTTTCAATTTCGAAAAAGGGGGCGGGCTGGTAGGCGGCGGCGTGCTCGAGTGGGGTTCGCACTGCGTCGATCTCTGCCAATGGGCCGCCGGGGCCGACGGCACGGCGCCGGTCGAATACAATCCGCCGCAAGACGGGCGGATCGTGGCCAAGTACGCCAACGGCGTCGAATTGGTCCTCCGCGAGACGGGCTGGATACCGCTCGGCTCGTGCCCGGTGCGCTTCGAGGGAGAGACCGGCTGGGTCGAAACGGGCGACAGCGGCAAGCTCGTGCTCAGTTCGCCGGAACTGCTGGCTGGCCGCACGGTGGCCGAAATCGGCGGCTACCCGGCGACCTTCCACGTGCGAGACTTCCTCGACTGCATGCGAACCCGCAGCCTGCCGAAGGGGAATGCCGATGCGGCTTGCTACGCCCACATCGCTTGCCACGCGGCGAACATCGCACTCTCGCTGGGCCGCCAGGTGATCTACGATCCCAAGAAACACGAGTTCGACGGCGACGAGCAGGCCAATCGGCTGCGATCGGAGGCGCTGCGCGAACCGTGGCGGTTGTAACGGCCCCTGAGCGCGGCAGCACAGAATCGGACAGCACAGATTCGATCGCGGCATCTTCTCAACTCGCCCCCCAATCCATCGAATATCAGGACCAATCTTATGAATACCACCCGACACTCTTCGCGTGGCGTCGCGTTGCTCGCGGCGCTGGTCTTGCTGGCCGGCGCCTTCGCCCAGGCGGCCGACGACGGCGCCAAAGAAAAGGAACTGATCGAAATCCTGCGCTCCGCCGCTCCGGCGGAGAAGGCCGTCGCCTGCAAGCACCTAGCCGTCTACGGCACGAAGAACGCCGTCCCCGAATTGGCGAAGCTGTTGGCCGACGAACAGCTTGCTTCTTGGGCGCGGATCGCGCTTGAGGCGATTCCCGATCCGGCGGCCGACGAGGCCCTGCGCAAAGCGACCGATACACTCAAGGGCCGGCTGCTGGTCGGCACGATCAACTCTATCGGAGTTCGCCGCGACCAAAAGGCGGTCGATCGACTCATCGGCCACTTGAAGGACCAGGATGCCGACGTCGCCGCTTCGGCGGCCGGCGCCTTGGGTCACATCGGCGGCGCCGCCGCGACCAAGTCGCTGCGAGAATCGCTGAAGAGCTCTGAGGGCGCCGTCCGTTCGGCCATGGCCGAGGGTTGCATCCTGTGCGCCGAACGTCTGCTGGCCGAAGGGAAAACCAAAGAAGCGGCGGAACTGTACGACGCGGTTCGCAAGGCCGAACTGCCGAAGCAGCGCATCCGCGAGGCGACCCGCGGAGCGATCTTGGCCCGCAAGTCGGACGGAATTCCGCTGTTGATCGAACAACTCAAATCGCCGGACAAGGGCATGTTCCAGATCGCCCTGGGCGCCGCTCGCGAGTTGCCCGGCCGCGAAGTGGCTGAGGCCCTCGCCGGCGAGTTGGCCGGCACGGCGCCCGACCGCGCGGCCTTGCTGCTGTATGCTCTGGCCGACCGCGACGATTCTTTCCTGCCGCCGGCCGTGCTCGGGGCCGCCAAGAGCGGCGACAAGCAAGTGCGAATCGCGGCGATCGACATGATCGGCCGATTGGGCGACGCATCCAGCGTGCCCGTGCTGCTGGAGATCGCGATCGACAAAGACGGCGACTTGTCGCAAACGGCCAAGACCGCGCTGGCCGGCCTGCCGGGCGCGAAAGTAAACGCCGAGGTGGCTGCCCGGTTGCCGAAAGCCGAAGGAAAAACGCTGGCCGTGCTGATCGACTTGGTCGGGCAGCGGCGGATCGACGCGACCGCGCCGCTGATCAAGGCCGTCGATCATTCCGACGAGGCGATTCGCGCCGCGGCCTTGACCGCGCTGGGCGAAACGGTCGGCCCCAAACAGCTTGACGTGCTGATTTCGCAAGTCATCGCCCCCAAGCATCCCGGCGACGCCGACGCGGCCCGGCGCGCGCTGCGAGCGGCTTGCGTCCGCATGCCCGAGCGAGAAGCGTGCGCGGCCGAGTTGGCCGCGGCGATGCCGCGCGCCTCGACGGCGACGAAATCGAACCTGCTCGAAATCCTCGGCGCCATGGGCGGACCGAAAGCCTTGGCCACGATCGGCGACGCCCTGAAGAGCGGCGACGACGCGCTGCAAGACACCGGCAGCCGAGTGCTGGGCGAGTGGATGAGCGTCGACGCCGCGCCCGTGCTGTTGGACCTGGCGAAAAGCCCGTCGGCCGACAAGTACCAGGTCCGCGCGCTTCGCGGCTATATTCGTCTGGCCCGCCAATTCGCCATGCCCGACGCCCAGCGGGCCGAAATGTGCGGCAAAGCGCTCGACGCCGCCACGCGCACCGACGAGCAGAAGCTCGTTCTGGCGGTGCTCGAACGCTACCCGAGCGTGGACACGCTCAAGGTGGCCGTCAAAGCGGCGCAAACGCCCGAGTTGAAGACCGACGCCGGCCGCGTGGCGATGGCCATCGCTCAGAAGCTCGGCGCCCAAGGCGACGAGGTGCGCGAGTTGCTGGCCAAGATCGGCCTGGAGCCGTTGAAGGTGGAAATCATCAAAGCGGAATACGGCGCCGGGGCAACGCAGAAGGACGTGACCGAGGCGCTGCGCAAGGCGACCGGCGCTCTGCCGCTGATCACCTTGCCCGCGGCCAGCTACAACGGCAGCTTCGGCGGCGACCCGGCGCCGAACACGGCGAAGCAACTGAAGATCAAGTACCGGATCAACGGCAAAGAAGGCGAAGCCTCGTTCGCCGAGAACGCCGCGATTGTGCTCCCGATGCCGAAGTAGCATCGACAAGGCGACTGCGTTCGCGAAAGCGTCTGATCGGTCGGGCCGAAAGAACCCCAACCGCGACGCGGCCGGCGTCGGCCAGCTTTCCGTGGAGTGGATCATGCGATTGGCGAGTGATCGCGAAATCCTTAACCGGTCGCCGTGACGAAAGCGGCACTTTTCGGTTCCTGACACCTTTCCATCTTCACCTTTCCATCTTCGTTAGGCATCGATACCCATAGATTTCAGCACCTCGGCTCGATCAATACCGCACCTCTTCATGTAAGCTTCCAAAGCCCGTCGCCATTTTGAATTGAGTGTGGGTGCTCCCTCTGTCGATTCACCAGGACGCAGAATCCGGGAGAGCGGAGAACCGAACGACACGAGGGTCTGGCCACCACCGGCAATCCGGATTACGGCATTCATGTGCTTTAACGGTTTGCCGGCCTCGGAGCGCCATGCGTTAATCAGAGTCGACTTGATCTGAATGAACAGTCCAGTGTCGCGAGGGCCGGAGCCTGACGTTGGCATGCTCGATTTGCCGATGGTTGTCAGCGTCTCGGAAAAAGCTCCAGCCGCGAGATCGGGAATAGCGACGAGATCCTCCGCGCGCCGCTCGTCGTCAAACTTGCTGGCTATTCCGAGCGCGACCTCCAGGTGTTCATCGGAATACTTATGGAGAATCCCGCCCATTAGATTCATCGCATCAAGTTGCGCCTTCTCGGTTGAGACGATCGCGTCGTCATCGGTGATCCAGTGGACGTTCTGGCCGACACCTCGAAGGCCGTCGATTACGATCCCACCGAAAACACAGATTTCGAGCAACTTCTGGAGCGGATCGGCTACCCAGTCATGTTCTAGGAGCGGCAGGTTGTCTTGGGATAAGGAGTACCCTTTCTCTACGCCCACGCACACCAGCACGCCATTTAACTGGCTTGCCGCGCCAAGGAACGATGGCAAGGCATTGATCCGCATCGCATCGTTCAGTGCCTTAAAGGACATTCGCCGGCCGTCGGCGAGGTGCATCTTTCGCACCGACGTACGCAGGGGTTCCCAAGCAGTAATTGACTTGTACGTGGTTAGAAGGAATGAAAGTACCCGGAACTCGGGAAGGGCGTGCTCGCCGGAGTAGTCGGATCCAAGCACGAGGGGCGAACCGTCGCGGAGGTCGGGATAAACGATGTGATCGGGACGTTCGATATCGGCGAACTGCGAGTTGAGCGGAGAATCAGTCCAGCGTTTCCAGTTTGACATGACTCGGGTGGA
>DATNEC010000359.1:0-2046 GCA_035606815.1 Pirellulales bacterium | reverse complement strand
TGAAATTGACGCGATGAAAGACGCATGTTATGCGAGTCCGCACGCCGCAACTTCGCATAAGGGATTTGGCGACTCGCGCCAAGACAGCATGGTTAAACTGCGTATTGCCCATTCAGCGTACAGTTCGCGTTGGCCCTGACTCCGAGGTAACCCGTAGCTGAACGGTATGTTCAAGCGTCTCGCCGCTTCTTCGACGATAAGATCGTAATTCAGAGAAATGATTGTGTTCTGGCCGCTCCCAATCTTGTTTGCGGCAAGTCCCGACAGTGTGCTCAGGTAGCAGTCATAGATCGACGATTCCACGTCTTCTTCGCCCTCGCCTGAGGCCGGAAGCCATCTGATTGCGGAATCTCGCCAAGCTGGCGTCGTAGGCCAGCCCCTGGACTCGATTATCCGCACTCTGCCCGGCGCGGGGGTGTGAGTCTGCGCTGAAAAATCCAGCGTAGCCGCGATAGCGAGACGAATATCTTCGGCGCTCGCGATTCCCGGTTGGGCTGCTGCCAAACTGAACAGATCTTCAATATTATCGAGGTCGATGTTGACTCGGTAGCCTGCCGCCGCGGATTCATGTCGAAAGTCGAGGACTCGTTCTATTGAAAGGCGCTCATCAATTCGCCCGTTTCGCTCAAGCCAGTCGACGGCATCTCGCATCCGCGAGAGGAATGTCGATATGACTGGCAACCCGGCATCTACGGAGAAACCAGCACCGAGAATATATAAGTTGTTATCGTTATAGGGACGCATGGATTAAACAGCTTTGTGGGCTATGCTGTACGCTGCTTTCCGGCATTTCATGGAAGTCGGCCCTCACCTAGTGCTCCTCGATGATTGCTGGAATTAGGTCGTATTGGCTCCTGATTCTAACCGACGAACTGACAGCCCCAAAGCGATTCCATGCACGACAAACTTTCTCGACGAGAATTTCTGCAAGAATCGGCGGCGGCCACGGCGGGGCTGGCGGCTGCGGCGGAACTCGCCGCGGCGGCGCCGAAGGCCGAAGAGCAGATTGGCTTTGCGAGCAAATGGCAAAAGGCGAACGACCGTGTCTGGCTGGGCGCCGAGTATTGGGCCAACCCGCTGCAAGATTGGCGGATCGCGAAGGGACGCGTCGAGTGCGTCAAGGCGGCGCCGAATCGCAATGTGCATCTGCTCACGCGGCGGCTCGGCGAACAGCCGGGCGCCTTGCAGATGAGCGTCCGCCTGGGGCGCGTGGGCGGTAAGAATTTGGCAAACGGCAAAGGCTCGGCGGGCTTCCGTATCGGCATTCGCGGGCCGCTGGGCGATTATCGCAATAGCCTGATCTATGGCCAGGGGCTCGACGCCGGCATCACGGCTGACGGGCGGTTGTTCATCGGCAAGCCGGCAGACGGCGTTCCGATCGAGCTGGCGGTCGAGAGCATCGAACTGCGGCTGACGGTCGATGCCGACGGCGAGAAGAGCAAGCTCGCGCTATCGGCCCACGACACGGACGGCAAGGAGTTGGCCCAGGTCATCCGCGATTCGGTCCTGTCCAAAAGCCTCTCCGGCAATCTCGCCCTGGTTGCGAACTTCGCCTACGGCAACCCGAACGCTCGCAGGCAAAACGGGGCGAATCAAAACGCCGCCGAAAATCTCGGCGCCGGCGAGTTCTGGTTTTCCGACTGGACCGTCGGCGGCAGCCGAGTCGAAGCGCACGATGCCGACGCCTACGGCCCGATCCTGTTCAGCCAGTATTCGCTCAGCCGCGGAGTGTTGAAGCTCTCCGCACAGATGCCGCCCCTGGGCGCCGACGACGAACAGACGGTGCGGCTGGAAGTCGAGCGCGACGGCAAATGGGTCGAACTGGCCCGCGATGCGATCCATCCGGAGGCCCGCATGGCGGCGTTCCGCATCGAGCCGTGGGACGCGACGCGCGACGCGCCTTATCGGGTGGCATACACGCTCCGCTCGAACGACGGCGGCGGCGAAGAACATTTCTGGCCGGGCGTCGTTCGCCGCGACCCGACCGATCGAGACGTGCTGACCGTGGCCGACGTTTCGTGCAACATTCACGAGGCGTTTCCCAAC
>DATNEC010000333.1:0-6353 GCA_035606815.1 Pirellulales bacterium | reverse complement strand
TGAATCGCCCTGTGCCGCGAGGTAGCATCACCCCTCGTCCGCGGGTTCTCGTCCAAAAAGGGGAAGATCGTGGCGATCTCGGTGCATTGCGCGTCGTGCGGCCAGGCTTACAGTGTGAACGAGCAATTAGCCGGCCGCCTGCTGCGGTGCCGACGGTGCGGCGCGGCGATTCAAGCTCCAGCCGCCGATCCGGCCTACACGTTGGCTCCGCTGACCTACCAAGCCGAACCGATCTACTCGCAACAATCCGGTTATCCTGCTTCGCTCGATCTGGGCGGCGGATACCTAGCGCCCGCAAGGCCGGCCGCCTTGCCGCGCAATCGCCGGCGTCGAAAGCAGAGTAGCGGGGTGCTGCTATGGGTGGCGACCGCCGGCGGAATGCTGGTCGGGTTGGCGATCATCATCGCGATGATCGTCGCATCGGGCAGCGGGCCCGAGGGCTGGGTTACGCTGCTGACCGCGCCAGCCCGCGAGCGCAACAAAATCCGGCCGATCTCGCCGCCCTACAAGGGGCCCTCACCGGAGCCGGTCTTTCAGCAAGAACTAGGCGCTTGCAACAAGATCAACAGCGTTTTGGCGGGAATCTACGACGAGGCCTCGGCGTGTCAGCATCGAGACGAACTTGTGGCCGCGTTGCGGGAATACGGCGAATTAGAGGTTCGCCGTCGCGACGCCGAATTTCCCGGCCTGCCCGCCGAGAAGTTGGAGCGACTGAATGCGATTTACATACCTCAATTCAAGGCCGCCGCCAAACAGGCCGGGCAGGAAACGGCTCGCATTTTGCAACTTCCTGCAGCGAGGCAGGTTTTGGCGAAATCGCTGCAACAATTCAACGGTGTGGACCCAGAAAGGAATCTAAGGCTCTTATTGGTGCAGCAGTTTTGCGGAATGTCCATGCCTTCGGCAAACAGCGATTTCTTCGCGCGGTACGCCGAACGCCATGTCGTGGAGGTCGTGGTCCAAGGATTGCCCGTGGAAGCCGCGGATCCTGTCCTCCAGCGGCTCCGCGAGATTTCCAATTGCCAGGTCTCGAGCGGCAACGTAAACGACGAATCGGCGCGGTTCACCATTGCGCCGATCCGCGACATCAGAGCCTTGGCGGCGAAGATCGATTTTGGCACGGTGACGGTGCTCCACGTTTCGCAGAGCCTGATCGTCGTCGTGGCGGACGCCTCCAAGATCGCCGGATTGCCTCCGCCGGCTCCTCCGCCCCCGCCACCCGCGCCGCGTTTGCAGGCGCCCGATCCTCGTGATCCGGCTTTTTATCGACGCAACCTGGAAGACCTGTCGAATAGCAATCCCGGCTACCGTCATGCGGCCGCACTCCGGCTGCAGTCGGCGGAGCCCAAGGAATTGCGAGCCGAAATCGCCCAGGCGTTCATCAAGATGCTGGGCGATTCCGATAAGTCCCTTCGCCATCTAGCCGTCCAAGCGCTGCCGGTTTGGGCGACGGCCGACGAAGCAGTACCGTTGCTAATCGAACTATTGAGCGATTCAGATGACGGCCTGGTCGACCGCGCGATCAAGGCGTTGGCGGAGTTTAAGGATATTCGCGCTGCCGGGCCGTTGTGCGAACAGGCAAACCGATTCGGATTTCAAGTCCACGACGCCCTGCGCAAGTTGGGGACTTTCGCCGAGCCCGAGGTGATCAAGCACCTTCACCATCCCGACGAGGCGGTTCGCAAAACCGCGATCAAGGCCCTGGGAGACATCGGAACCTCCCGTTGCGTTCCGCTTCTGCAGGAACTGGCGAAATGCGGCGATTTTTTCATTGAAGTCGAGGCCAAGAGCGCCCTGGAGCAGGTCCATCGCCGTCGCTATTGAGTACGCATCGCGGCCAGTCTCTCTGGTCGGCGACGACATCCCGCGCCGTTTGATCCACGGCAGGGCGGCGCCATTTCGACTTGCCGAAATCCTCCGTTCGGCGATACTGGACTATTCGGTTTTCGGGGCAAATTTCCGCCGAAGTTTATGGATTCGGACGCGACTATGCCGCTTATCAACGACGCTTTAGGGCCGATGAATTCCGCCGCCGTTCAGTCCGGTGTGGGCCGCTGGGCGCTACTCGCAACGCGAGTGCTCGCGGGCGAGCGGCTGAGTCGTGAAGAAGCCCTGGCAGTTTTGGCCTGCCCGGATGATGAACTGCTCGACTTGTTCTCGGCGGCCTACCGCGTGCGGCGGCGCCGCTTCGGCGATACCGTGCAGTTGTATTTTCTGATGAACGCCAAGAGCGGGCTTTGCCCCGAAGATTGCTCGTATTGTTCGCAATCGAAAGTCTCGGAAGCCGAAATCCCGCGATACAACATTCTCAACCGCGAGAAGCTGTTGGACGGCGCACGGATCGCCGCCGAACGGCAGTCGAAGACCTATTGCATCGTGATTTCGGCCCGCGGACCCAACGAGCGCGAGATGGACGCCGTCACGACGATCGTGCCGGAGATCAAACAGCGATATGGGCTGAATATCTGCGCCTGCCTCGGCCTGCTTACCCCGGAACAAGCCCGGCGGCTGAAGGCTTGCGGCGTTGACAAGGTGAACCACAACCTGAACACGAGCGAAGAGTTCTATCGCGAAATCTGCACGACGCACACGTTCCAGGACCGTCTCGACACGCTCAAGGCGGTGCGCGGCGCCGGCATGGAGCTCTGCTCGGGCGGCATCATCGGCATGGGCGAGGCCGACGCCGACGTGGTCGACATGGCGTTTGCCCTCGCCGATTTGCAGGTCGAATCGATCCCGGTGAATTTCTTGAACCCGATCGACGGCACGCCGCTGGCCGGGGTGCGCCGGCTGACTCCGCGTTACTGCCTGAAGGTGTTGGCGATGTTCCGGCTGGCCAACCCGGCAAGCGAAATTCGCATTGCGGGCGGGCGCGAGATTCATTTAGGCAGTTTGCAAGCCCTAGGTCTTTACGCGGCGAATTCGATCTTCGTCGGCGACTACCTGACGACCAAGGGCCAGCCGCCCGAGGCCGATTACCGGATGATCGAAGAATTGGGCTTCGTCATCACGCGCAGCGAAGAAGTCGCCGGTTAAACGAGATCGCCGTGTTGCGGTTGAAGTGAAGCATGAAGATCGGCCATTTCTCCTTCGTCGCTTGCTGCTTGCTTGCCGTGCGGCTGTTCGCCGGCGAGTCGGGCAAGCCCGAAGCGGCGCAGGCCGAAACGCAGGTCGAGCGGGGCTATCGGCTGCTAACGACCAAAACCTATCTGCCCCCGGACTTCGATCAACAGGTCTTCAACGAGCTTTGGAAGTGCTGGGAAGAGCCGTTGCGATCGCAAGCCGAACGAGCCTCTCCCGCGGAGCGGCGCAAGTTGGCCTTTTCCCGCTATGGGCTGACCGAGGCGCCGGGCCGCGAAGGGGGCGTGGCGCTGCAATATGTGGACGATGGCCGCGGCGGCTGGGTGATGAATTGCCTGGCCTGCCACGGGGGCAAAGTCGTCGGAAAGGTCATCCCCGGCGCGCCCAACACGCTGTACGCCCTGGAAACGCTGACCGGCGACGTGCGGCAGACGAAGCTGCGAATGGGCAAAACCCTGACGCACATGGACTTGGGCGGCGTCGCCATGCCGCTCGGCACGTCGATCGGCACCAGCAATGCCGTGATGTTCGGCGTGGTGCTGTTGAACTATCGCGATGCCGATCTGAACGTCCATCGCGATCGCGCGCCTCCCAAAACGCTGCACCACGACCACGACGCGCCCCCCTGGTGGAACATCAAGAAAAAGTCGTTCCTCTACGCCGACGGCGGCATCGCCAAAAGCCACCGGGCGCTGATGCAGTTCTTGCTGCTGCCCAAAAACGGCCCCGAGAAGTTCCGTGAGTGGGAACAGGATTACGCCGACATCCTGGCCTGGATCGAATCGCTCGAACCGCCCAAATACCCGTTCGACATCGACGAAGCGCTCGCATCGCGCGGCGAGAAGTTCTTCGTCGAAAGTTGCAGCCGCTGTCACGGCACGTATGGCTCAGGCGGCAGCTATCCGGAAAAAACCGTACCGATCGAGGAGGTCGATACGGATCGGGCGAGATTCGAGGCGATCGCTCCCGAATGGCGTCGGGAATATGGCAAGAGTTGGTTCGGCCATTACGGCGAAAAGCCGCTGCACGCCAAGCCGGCCGGCTATGTCGCGCCGCCGTTGGACGGCATCTGGGCCTCGGCACCCTATTTTCACAATGGGGCGGTCCCGACCTTGTGGCACGTGCTGCACCCTGACGAGCGGCCGATCGTCTGGCAGCGGAGCGAAGACGGCTACGACCAGGCGAGAGTCGGCCTCGACGTGGAAGAGTTCGACGAGTTGCCTACCGCCGCTCGCGTGCCGGCCGAGAAGAGACGCTATTTCGACACGCGCAAGTTCGGCAAGAGCGCCGTCGGGCACTTGTTTCCCGAAGAGCTGAGCGAGGAGCAGAAACGCGCGGTGTTGGAATACCTGAAAACTCTATGAGGCTGTGTCGTTCTTCGGGATGAATGGCCGCTGACAGCTTTCAGATCGACGGATGACGCTCCGCGACCGTCGTCTCAGCGCGTCCACCGTATTCCAGGCGATCTTCGAAGACGATCGATCGCGACTGTTGACGGGCGAAACGCGGCGTCGGCGGGGAGACTTCGGCCCAATTGCGTCGTCGATCGGCTTCGTTGAATCGGATTTCATAGTCTCCGATCGTACTGAGCCAAGCGCAGCTCGCGTAGATGACGCCGATGAAGGTTAGGGCGCCAATGGCGGATTTCATGATACCTCTCCTCGGCGGGAAGCAACGAAAGTAAGATGGGGCGAGGCGTGAAACAAGGCTGCAAGGCGGGCGTCGTTGGCTTCGTTAGTGGGGACTCCAGGAATAAGGACGTCTGCCAGCGAAAAAGGTTACACCGAAATCTACGCAACTTATGCCAAACTCGACGTCGAGCGCGTCGGCTTCGGGTGATCGACGGCAAAAAGCCACACAAAGAAGTTCGCCCTCGGCGGCGAATTATTGGGCTCTTCTCGACGAATCGAAGGACGCGCCAGACCGATCGCCCGGACCGCCAAATTGACAATTCTCCGTCCCGCGGTACGATGACTTCTTGAACATGGAGTATTCACGTAAACCATTGCCAAATATCGAGAATCGTCATTCGATTCCGCTTGCCGCCACGGAGGTTTTGCCGCTCATGACCCAAATCGAACAGGCCCGCGCCGGCGTCGTCACCTCGGAGATGGAGTACGTCGCCAAGCGCGAAAAGCTCGAGCCCGAACTCGTCCGCGACGAGGTCGCTCGCGGGCGGATGGTCATTCCGGCCAACAAGGTCCACTTGAAGGGCCGCTTGGAGCCGATGGCGATCGGCGTGGCCGCCTGCTGCAAGATCAACGCCAACATCGGCAACTCGGCCGTCACGAGCGACATCACGGGCGAACTCGAAAAACTGCACACGGCCGTCCATTTCGGCGCCGATACGGTGATGGATCTCTCGACCGGCAAGGACATCGACCGCATCCGCCAGGCGATCATTGAGGCCTCGCCCGTGCCGATCGGCACCGTGCCGATCTATCAGATGCTCGAAGAACTGGGCGGCAATATCGAAGACATGCGGCCGCAGCACTTTTTGGACATGGTCGAGCACCAGGCCAAGCAGGGCGTGGACTACATGACGGTCCATTGCGGCGTGTTGCTGGAGCACTTGCACCTGACGATGAATCGCGTAACGGGCATCGTCAGCCGTGGCGGCTCGCTGATCGCCAAGTGGATGATGGCCCACCGTCAGCAGAACCCGCTCTACACGCACTTCGAAGATCTGTGCGACATCATGCACGAGTACGATGTCACCTGGAGCCTCGGCGACAGCCTGCGGCCGGGGTCGATCGCCGACGCCAGCGACGACGCGCAGTTCGCCGAATTGAAAGTGCTCGGCGAGCTGACCGAGCGCGGCTGGAAGAAGCAGACGCAGGTGATGGTCGAAGGTCCGGGGCATATTCCGATGGACCAGATCGACATGAACATCAAGAAGCAGATGGACTGGTGCCGCGAAGCGCCATTTTACGTGCTCGGTCCGTTGGTGACGGACATCGCCCCCGGCTACGACCACATCACCAGCGCCATCGGCGCCGCCTTGGCCGGTTGGAGTGGCGCGGCGATGCTCTGCTATGTCACGCCGAAAGAACACTTGGGACTGCCCGAGACCGACGACGTGAAGCAAGGCGTGATCGCCTACAAGATCGCGGCCCACGCCGCCGACCTGGCCCGGCATCGGCCCGGCGCCCGCGATCGCGATGACGCCTTGAGCAAGGCCCGTTTCGCTTTCGATTGGAACGAGCAATTCCGCCTGTCGCTCGATCCCGAAACTGCCCGGCGGATGCACGACGAGACGTTGCCGCAAGACA
>DATNEC010000328.1:0-2078 GCA_035606815.1 Pirellulales bacterium | reverse complement strand
CCGCGGCCGAGCGGCTCTGCACGAGTTCATTCATCGGCCAGTCGATAGCCGACGCCTTGCTCGGTCAGCAGGTATCGCGGCTGCGAAGGATCGGCTTCGAGTTTTCGCCGCAACCCGGCCATGAAGACTCGCAGATAATGGACCTCTTCGGCATTACCGGGTCCCCAAACCTCCTTGAGTAGATAGCGGTGGGTCAGAACCTTGCCTGCGTGCTGCACGAGCACCGTCAGCAGGCGGTATTCGATCGGTGTGAGGCGGACTTCGCGGTCGCCCGCGAAAACGCGCCGCGCACCGAGATCCACGCTCAACTCACCCACCGTGAAACGAGGTTCGGCCTTTGCCCGCCCGTCCGAGCGCGCCGCGTGGCGGAGCGCGACTCGGAGCCGGGCCAGCAATTCGCCGACGCCGAAAGGCTTGGTCAGATAGTCGTCGGCGCCGGCATCGAGCGCGGCGACCTTGTCTTTTTCCTGGCCGCGAGCCGAAAGCACGATGACCGGCGCCGCAAGCCATTCGCGCAGGCGACGCAGCACCTCCAAGCCATCCATATCGGGCAAGCCGAGATCGAGAATTACCACCTCCGGCAGTTCCGAGGCCGCGAGCATGAGGGCCTGCTTCCCCGTTTCCGCCTCGGCCAGCCGATAGCCTTCGCTTTCGAGCGAGAGGCGCACGAATTTGCGGATCGGGCTTTCGTCTTCGATCAGCAAGATGAGGGGCGGGTTGGGCATGGGTGGCTTTACTCCGCCGCCGCCTCGCCGATCGGCTCCGGTTCTGGCGCCAGCGGGGGCGGCGATCCTTCCAGCGGCAGGCTGAAGCCGAACGTGGCGCCGCCGCCCGCGCGGTTCTCGGCCCAGATCTGTCCGCCATGAGCGGCGACGATCGCGCGGCAGATCGCCAGTCCCAGCCCCGCTCCGGGCCGGCCATCGGTCGCCGCCGCCCGACCGCGGAAGAATTTTTCGAAGATTTGCTCCTCTTCGCCCGGCGGCAAGCCCGGCCCCCGGTCGGCGACCTCGATGACGACAACTTCCCCTTGCTGCCTTGCCGTAATCTCGATCGGCGATGCCGGGGGCGTATATTTCTCAGCATTCTCCAACAGGTTGAGCAGCACTTGCTCGATCAACACGTCGTCCAAGGGAACGAGCGTCAATTCCCGGGGCACGTGCGTCGTCACCTCTCGGCCGGCAAGCGGCTTGCTCATGCGATGCAAAGCAGAACCTAGGAGCTCTTCGATGAACTGCCACTGTTTATCGATCTTGACGCCTCCCGACTCGATGCGCGTCATGTCCAAAAGGTTATCGACGAGCCGGCTGAGGCGCTTTCCGTCGTCGTAGATCGTTTGATAAAGCTCGCGGCGCGTCCGCGGATCGAAGGCGTCGGCCGATTCCAAAAGGCTGCTGCTGGCGCCGGTGATCACTGCCAAGGGCGTGCGAAGATCGTGCGATACGGAACTTAACAGCGAGCTGCGCAAGCGCTCGGTTTCGGCTTGGACCAGCACGGCTTGCACCTGGGCGGCCAGTTGATCGCGCTCGATCGCCCCGGCGATCTGGTTGGCGAACGTCTCCAAGAGCTGCCGTTGGTCGTGGACTTCAAGCCGCTCGCGGTCGGCCGGCCGAATGCCCAAGACTCCCACGGAACCCTGGGAACCGACCAACGGAAGATAAAACGCTTGGGAGCTTGGCAAGGTGTTGGTTCCGAGGCCCGCCTGTTGTTGATGCGCGAAGACCCAGTGCGCGACGGCCAGTTCGTTTTCCTTGGCGGCAAAACCGACTTCTTGACCCGAAGCCAGTTTGAGCTGGCCAGAATCGTCAGGCAAAAAAACGGCCGTTTCACCGCCGACGTGGCGTCGACCAGTTGGTGACTGCCCACTTGCCCGGCGAGCCGGCGGCCCATGTTGTACAACGCCTCGGTCCGCCGAGCGCGCTCGCGCGACGTTTCGGCTTGTTCTCGGATTCGCGAAGCGAGCGTGATGGTGAGGATTGTAATACCGAACATCACCGCAAAGGTAATCAGATACTGCGTGTCGGAAACGGCGAAGGTCAAATAGGGCGGGACGAAAAAGAAATCGAACAAGAGCACGCTGG
>DATNEC010000320.1:0-3462 GCA_035606815.1 Pirellulales bacterium | reverse complement strand
GTTCCGGGCTTATTGTCAGCCGTTCTAATTCAGCCACGGCTCCTTGGGAACGTGCTTGATCTTCAATGCCGACAGCAATGCCGAAGCCTTGATGTCCTTGGTTGCCTGCTCCCACAGTCGATCCTGGTCGCCGAACACGTGGTCGGCGTTGGCCGGCATGGTCAGCCAAGCGGATTCCTCCAACTCGCGTTCCAATTGCCCCGATCCCCAGCCGGCATAGCCGACGAAGAACCGGGCGGTTTCGTCATCTTGGATCACGAGTTGCTCCAGATTCTCCTGGCTGGCGGCGACGTAGACGCCCGGCATCACGTCGATCTCGGCCAAAGGCGGCTGCGCGTGCAGCGCCATCAGCGGGCCGTCGACCGGGCCGCCCAGGCACAAAGGCGCCCGGCTATGGCAGCTCGATTCGCTGACCTGTTCCCAAACCTGCTGAAGGGTGGCCTGCGTGCGGCGATTCAGGATCAAGCCGGCCGCGCCTTCGTCGTCGTGGCGAAAGATAAGCACGACCGAGTGAAAGAAATTGGGATCTCGCAATTCGGCGGCGGCGACCAGCAAATGTCCTTGCAGCGACTTCATGCTTACTCACCAAGGCTAGCGAGGGGAACCGATTCCGCCTCGCGCCGCAGCATCAACCACGCGGTAGGCGCCAAAACGAGCAGCATCCCCAGCAATGTCAGGGGTTCGAAAGAGCGCCCCCAGAATACACGATCGAAGAAGGCCCCGAAAACCACTTGGGCCAAACCGACGACCGAGACCTTGGCCGGCGGGCCGGCCGCGAAGGCCTTGGTTAAAAATACCTGTCCAATGGTGGCCGTAACGCCGACCCCCAGCAGCATGGCCAGCGTCCGAGGATCGTCCAGCCCAATCAGCGGCGTTGCTCCCGACCGCCCGAGCAGCAACAACAAGCAAGCCGCCAAGCCGACCGCCGAGAAATGGACCACGATGGCGCGAGGATCGATGTTTTGCAAACGGTGCAGCCCGATCATGGCCACGGCGGTCGACACCGAACTAGCCAGCGCGGCGAGCGCCGCGAGATTGCCCTCCTCGAAGATGGGTTGTTGCACAAGCGCGACGCCCGCCAAGCCGGCGGCCAGCGACAGCCAAACCTGCGGCGTCGGCGTTTCGTTGAGCAAAGGCCAGCTCAACAGGGCCACCCACAGCGGAAACACATTGGTCAGCGTCAACACGTCGCCAATGTGCATCCGCGGCAGGGCGTAAAACGCGCACACCAAGCTGATGCTGCCGGCGACGCTGCGAATCCAGAGCGTCGCCGGGCGCCACACGACCAGTTTGACCCCTGCGGCTTTGGCCAGCATCCATGAGAACGCCAAGGCCAAGCCCGTGCGGGCGACGGCCACCACGAGCCAATCGCAACGCTCCAGAGCGTGGGCCAGCGCGCCCATGCAAGCAAATGCGAGCGCGCCGGCGAGCATCCATACATAAGGCAGCACGGTTCGGCTGAGCACGATGGCAGCTTAAGGTAATTGAAGGCGTTTGCTCGGGGAATTCGGGCGGCGGACAAAAGGTCGTGCCGGTCGGCGCTGCAAACGCCCGCTCGCGACCGGCGCCGCCGCGAGCTATTATAGCCGACGACAAATGGGTTTCATCCGGCCACAAACGCCAACCCGTAAAACGCCCAGCCGGTGACCGCGGTCAGCAGCATGTCGATCGCGGCGAGCTTGGCCCAAAAAACGTGCGAGGGGCTGTGGTCGTTGGGCGCCGGCGGGCAAGGGAAGCGGCGCAGGGCGCGCACGGTGACGAAGATCCATAGCAACGCCGTCGAAACGGCGAAGGGCAGATGAATCGAGAGCGAGTGTTGCACCCAGGTTTCGTAGTAGGGCGACGGCTTGGCCCGCTCCGTCCAACCGTGGATGCGCATGTCGCCTTCGAAGAGCACGACGACCGCCAATAGCACGACGGCCAGGACCAGTTGAATCCTCTTGTGCAGCAGATACCGCTTGCGGTATTTGACGAGATAGATGCTCCAGCCCATCACGGGCACGACCGCGAACATGGCCAGAAACACGAGATCGAGCATCAGCGAGGCGCGGGTGCCCAAAAAGCCATCGACACCGGGATACTGCATGGCAAACGACAGCCGCTAAGATCCAGCGAAAAGCACCGACCGCCGGACGAACCGTTCGCATACGTTCGTTTGGCGGCGAAATGATCTGCCGCCTTGGCGGTTGTGCGTGAAACCAGTAGGCTAGTCTAGCCGAACGGTCCCGCGGCGCGCAGCCGGCCCCGGTTGCTTCCGGCGGCGCCCGGATCGCGAGGCGACCTTTGTGCTCCCATTCCCATCACCATCCCCCATCGCTAACCCTCAACAAACGGCCGAGTGGCGGAATTGGCAGACGCCCGGGACTTAAAATCCCGTGTCGGGTAACCGGCGTGCGGGTTCGAGCCCCGCCTCGGCCACTTGTCGGGCACTGGCCCAGACGATCCTACGTTGCCAGAGGCCCGTAAGAAACGGGCTTCCGGCGTTTCTGCCGAGAAGCGCGCGGCGGTTCAGCTCCGCACGACCGGCAGCTTGCTTTCGTAGGTCCGCTCGCTAACGTCGGCGCGGGCATTGTAGAGTGCGACCTGATAAAGCTCCTGCCCGCAGGGCGTCGGGTAGTCGCCGGTAATGCAAGCCTGGCAGAGCTGGTCGGAGTCGAAGCCGATCGCCCGGGCGATCGACTCGACCGGCAGATAGCGGAGCGAATCGGCGCCCAATTGCTTCGCCATCCGGGCCTGGCCGTCCTCGGTGAGCCGGCCGTCCTCCAAAAACTTGGGGGCGAACAACTCGTTGATCGTCGACATGTCGATGCCGTAAAAGCACGGCGCGACGATCGGCGGGCAAGCCACCCGCACGTGAATCTCGCGGGCGCGGCCCGCGTCGCGAATGCGGTTCAACAAGACCTTCATCGTCGTCGAGCGCACGATCGAATCTTCGACCAGCAGCACCCGCTTGTCTTCCAGCACTTCTCGCAACGGCGTGTACTTGCTCTCGGCCTTGCGCTTGCGGCTGTTCGAGCCTTCGATGAACGTGCGGCCCGTGTAGCGGTTGCGAATCAGGCCCTCCAGCGAAGGCACGCCCAGGCGAAACGCCATCGCATCGGCCGCCGCCTTGCTGGTGTCGGGCACCGGCACGACGATCGTGTCTTCGTCGATCGGCACGGTTTCCAGCCGCGCCAATTCTTCGCCCAGCGCTTTGCGAGACAGGTAGACGCTGCGGCCGTCCATCGTGCTGGCCACGTTGGCGAAGTAGATCCACTCGAAGAAGCAATGCGCCTGCCGCGGGCTGTTGGCGAACCGCTCGACGGAAAACTGGCCGTCGGAGATCGTGATCGCCTGGCCCGGCAGCAGCGACTTGATGCTCTCGGCGGCAAAACCCAGGTTCAGCAGCGCCACGCTCTCGCTGGCCGCGGCGAACAATGGCGCCTCGAAAGCATAGCAGAGCGGCTTGACGCCCAGTGGGTC
>DATNEC010000311.1:0-14886 GCA_035606815.1 Pirellulales bacterium | reverse complement strand
GCCTGCCATGCGGATCAGGTCGCGGACCATTTCCCGGTAGTCCACGCCGTCGCCGTCCAAATCGAACTTACCGACCAGGGCGAAGCTCTCCGAGCGGCCGGGCTGCCAAAGCGGCGTGAAGATCAGATCGTCTTGCACGATCGGATCGTAGAGTTCGTCCTGCAGAATACGGGCCCGGGCGAAGTGTGGACCGAGGATCTCGGTGACTTCGATCCGGCCCTTGGTCTTTTGGTCGCCGCCGACCGTTTCGCCGTTGCCGACGATGCTGAACGTCACTTGCCGCTGCAATCCGTCGGCCTGTCCGACGTTGATCCACGCCGAGCGCGCCTTCTGGTCCACCCACACGATCTTGCCGTCGGGCACCTCGAACCCGGTGGTGGGGTCCAGATCGATGATTTTTTGATTCAAGAAGCTGTTCGTGCCGACCAATTTATTGCGCTCGTCGGTCAGCGCGTCGATCTCTTTCTTCTTCTGCTCGGCCAGTTCGGTCAACTCTTGCAGCTTCTTGTCCAATTCGGCCTTGATGCCGTCGAGTTCCTGGTTTTTCTTCTCGCGTTCCGCGGCGAAGATCTTGTTGGCCTCGCCCAACGCCTCTTCGGCCTGCTTCTGCTTCTGCTCGGCCGCGGCTACCTGGGCCTGCTTGGCCGCCTCGATCTTGTTTCGCTCTTCGGTGATCGTTTGGATCTCGGCGCGGGCCGAAGCTAGTTCGAGATCCTTTTCGTGCAACGTGTTGTAGGTGTACTCCAAGGCCGGGCGATAGTACTTCTTCTCTTCGGGAACCGCCGCCACGAAGTTCTTCATGTCCTCGTTGAAGGTCGTTTTCACTTCCGCCGTTTTGGCCTGTTTGCTCACGCCGATCATCTCATTCAGGGCCTCGATGTCCGCCACGGCGGTGTTCAAAGACGTATTGGCCTTCGCCGCGTCCTCATGGTCTTTGCGAGCGCGGATGTCGGCCTCTTCGTATTGGCGGAAGAACACGAACGTGGTCACGCTGAGCACGATCGTCAACATCACGAAGATGATGAGCGCGATCTGCAAGCCTTGATTTTCGCTGCTGGCCATGCTTCAACTCCCTTGTCGGCCCTCGCGCTTTCGCGCCGAGGGGTTAGATGGAACGTCCGGCGCTCAAGCGCCGGCGTTTTGATCTTCGAATTCGGTCCCGGACAGAACTCCGCGGCGCGACAGAACCGCCGGCCGCGGGCAGAATTGCTAAACTTCTTCAGGCAAATGACCTAAGTTGAGTCTAAACAGGCGACTTGGCCGTGTCAAAGAAAAAGCCGCCCGGCCTCGGCCGGCAAGTAGCCCCGGCACTCCGTGACGGGGGGCACGAGACGGTCGCGTTCGGGCGACGCCATCTCCGCCGCGGAGCGTCGGAGCTACGTTCCCCGGACCGGGCCGAACCATTCAATTTGCCGCCGAGGGCAAAACCGCAGCCCGGCGGTCTCGCAATAAGGCCTGAGCCACTCGCCCCGCTGCGCCAATTCTTTGGGGTCGGTTCCCTGCGGCATGAGCAGGGTCCGTGAGCGGTCGATTTCAGGAATCTCGGATAGGTAGTCTTCGACCTCTCGGCAGTCGCTTTCACGGTCGACCACGAACTTCACCTGGTAGGAGTAGTCGCGGACCAGGCGGCGGACGACCTGGGGGGCATAGCGACCTTGTTCGTGCCGCCGGCGCCAGCGCGGATGCAGCCGGCCGGGCGGCGCCGAAGTCGAAAGCTTCGGACTGATCGACATCAAATCGCATTCGACCGGCAGATCGAGCGTGCCGGCCGTCTCGATCGTCACGTGCATGCCTTCGCTGCGCAGGGCCGCGGCCAAGGGCACAAGCTCGGAAAACAGCATCGGCTCGCCGCCGGTCAGCACGACGTGGTCGCAATCGAAGCCGTCGACTTGATCGAGAATCTCCGCGACCGAAAAATCGTCTCCCTCCGGCGTCCAAGAGGCGAACGGCGTGTCGCAAAACCAGCAGCGCAGATTGCAGCCGCTGGCGCGTACGAACACGCTTTCCACGCCGGTCAGGAGCCCTTCTCCTTGGATCGACAGATAGATCTCGGCGACTCTCATGGGGGGTAGATGAGCGGGTCGGTCAAGCCCGCCTCGGCGAAGCCTTTCAACCGCAACAGGCACGCGTCGCAGCGCCCGCACGGGCGCCCTGATGCGTCGGGATCGTAGCAACTGTGCGTCAGCGAATAATCCACGCCCAACTCCATGCCGCGGCGGATGATCTGGGCCTTGGTCCAGTGTACGAGCGGCGTATGGATCGTAAACTTCAGTGTACCCTCGACCCCCGCCTTCGTGGCAAGATTGGCCATTCGTTCGAACGCCGCGATGTATTCCGGCCGGCAATCGGGATAGCCGCTGTAATCGACGGCGTTCACGCCGATGAACAAATCGGCCGCGCCGATCGCCTCGGCCAAGGCCAAGGCCAGCGACAAGAACACGGTATTGCGCGCCGGGACGTACGTCACCGGAATTCCCTCGGCCATCGCTTCGGCCGAACGGCCTTTAGGGACGGGCGTCGAACCGGTCAGCGCGCTGGTCGCAAACGAGCCTAAGTCCACCCTCACCATCTGATGCCGCCGCACGCCCAGCGACTCGGCCACCCGGCGGCTGGCCTCCAACTCGAAGCGGTGCCGCTGGCCGTAATCGACCGACAGGGCCTGCAAATCGAAGCCCTGTTCCCGCGCCATCGCGGCGGTTGTCGCCGAGTCGAGTCCTCCGGAAAGCAGGATGACGGCTGGGGGCATGGAGATTTTAGATTGGGGATTTTGGATTTTGGATTGGTTCGGCGAAGCGTGCTGCCGCATGAAGCATGTCGCCTATACCGCCCTTCCCACTCGTTCTCCATCATGCCACAATGGCGGCCGCGACAAAAGGAGCCTGAGATGCCTGAGAATTTCCGAGCGGCGCTCGAAACATTTCCCAACCAGTTTCCCGACCGCGAATATACGATCGAAATCGTTTGTCCGGAATTCACTTCGGTCTGCCCGAAGACGGGCCAGCCCGATTTCGGCACGTTATCGTTCACCTACGTGCCGGGGAAGAAGTGCGTGGAGCTCAAGAGCTTGAAGCTCTACTTGCAGCAATTCCGCAACGAGGGCGTTTTTTACGAGCACGCCACGAACCGAATTCTCGACGACGTGGTGGCGGCGGTCGAACCGCGATGGATGCAGCTTCAGGCGGCCTTCACCCCCCGCGGCGGCATCACCACGACCGTGACCGTGGAGTACGAAGCGCCCTAGGCGATTGAAATGCGGGCCACGAGCCATGCCAGCACGAAGTAGGCCAGCGCGATGCTGCCGATCAGCAGCAGCATGAGTACGGCCATCAACCCGCCGACAAACAGCCAATCGCCGCGGCGAGCCTTGCGGGCCTCGTGCGGCGCGGCCAAAACATGCCGGCGCAGCAGCGCCACGTTTTTCAGGTTGGCTTTCCAATAGACGTCGAAGATGTCGCCAATCAGCGGAACGGAGCCGAGCGTGTAATCGAGGGCGATGTTGAGCGCCATCCGCAGCATCGTCACGCGCGGCACGCGATAACGGCGCGCGGCGCCCAGGATATACAGCGATACGAGCGAGGTCAGCGTGTCGCCCAGCCCGGGAATCAGCCCGATGATGGCGTCCAGGCCGAACCGGATGCCCAGTCCCGGAATTTCGAATACGCTGTCCATCCATCGGGCCAGCAATTCCAACTCGGGATCGATCACCGGATCGAAGCAAGGTTCGCCCTCGATCGGCCGTGCGTGAATGATCGGGGTTGCCATCTGCCGTGCGCTCCCTAGAAGGTTCCGTGGAATCTGTGCGCATTCCATGCCAAGCTCGTTCCGCTCCCGAATTCTACGCTTTATCGTCGATCGAGGCTGAAAACCGACATCGATCGGCTAGCTTCTGATAGAGCCACTAGGAAGGCGAGCGCAAAACGATATAGTGTCTTGGCATGCGCGTGTTCCAATCGTGCCGAGGCGAGGCGGAATGTCACTGCTGGCGAGCGGTCAGTCTTTATCCAAGTCGTTCGGCGCCAGGACTCTGTTCGAGGACATTTCGCTCGACGTGACCGAGGGCGAACGACTGGGGTTGATCGGCCCCAACGGCTCGGGCAAATCGACGCTGCTGCGGATTCTGGCCGGCCAACTGGAGCCAGACCTCGGAACTTGCACTCGCCGCAAGGCCCTGCGAGTCGGCTATTTGCCGCAGGAGGATGAATTTCCGGCCGGCTCAACCGTGGAAATAGTGCTTAGTCAGGCGCTCGCCGAGCACCCGCTCGAAGATTACGAGCGGCAGACCCAGATCGGCATCGCGCTGGGCCGATTCGAGTTCCCCGACCGCCATGCGCCGACCGAAACGCTTTCGGGCGGCTGGCGGAAGCGATTGGCGCTGGCCCGCGAGTTGATTCGCCAACCCGATCTGCTGCTGCTCGACGAGCCAACGAACCATTTGGATCTGGAAGGCGTGCTGTGGCTCGAAAAGCTGCTGCGAAGCGCGCCGTTCGCGTTCGTGCTCGTCAGCCACGACCGCTACCTGTTGGAAAACGCGACGAACCGCGTGGTCGAGCTGAACCGGGCCTATCCCGGCGGGTACTTTCGCGCGGCGGGCGTCTACAGCGACTTCCTCGTCAAGCGAGAAGAGTTTCTTGCCGCCCAAGCCCGGCAGCAAGCCTTGCTGGCCAACCAGGTGCGGCGAGAGGTCGAGTGGCTGCGTCGGGGCCCCCAAGCGCGGACGGGTAAAAGCCAATCGCGGATCGATCGAGCGGCGGAGATGATGGCCGATCTGGCCGAACTGCGCGAGCAAAACTCCCAGGGCCGAAAAGTCGACATCGACTTCGGCTCTAGCGGCCGCACGGCGAACAAGTTGCTGGCGGTCGCGGATCTGCAAATGGGCTTCGCCGGGCGGCAACTCTTCAGCCAGGTGAGCTTTACCCTTTCGCCCGGCGATCGCCTGGGGCTGATTGGAATGAACGGTAGCGGCAAGACGACGCTGCTGCGGATTCTGACCGGCGAGTTGCAGCCCGAGCGGGGGGCGATCCAGCGGGCCAAGCGGCTCTCGGTCGTCTGGTTCGATCAGAACCGGCGGCAAATCGACCGCAGCCTTACGCTGCGACGGGCGCTCTGCCCGCAAGGCGATACGGTGTTCTTTCAAGGTGCGCCGATGCACGTCGTGGCCTGGGCCAAGCGGTTCTTGTTTCAAACGGAGCAACTCGACACGCTGGTCTCCAAGCTGTCGGGGGGCGAGCAGGCCCGCATTCTGATCGCGAATTTGATGCTGCAGCCGGCCGACATTCTGCTGTTGGACGAGCCGACCAACGATCTCGACATTCCCTCGCTCGAAGTATTGGAAGAAAGTCTGGCCCAGTTCCCCGGCGCGATCGTGCTGATTACGCACGACCGCTACATGCTCGACCGGCTGTCGACGATGGTGCTGGGGCTCGACGGCCGCGGCGGCGCTCATCTGTTCGCCGACTACCAGCAGTGGCTGGCCGCGCAAGAACGCGCCGAAGCGGCGAGCCCGCCGCCGGACAAGCCTCGCAAGCCCGCTTCGCCCGCTCGCGATAAGCCGGTAAAGCTGTCTTATCGCGAGCAGCAGGAATTGGCCGGCATGCAGGAGCGAATCCACGCCGCCGAGCAGTTGGTCGACGAGTTGCAACAAGCCGCCGCGGCCTTGGCCGCAGGCGACTACAAACAATTGACGGCCGCGACGAACGAACTGCACGCCGCCATGCAGGCGGTCGATGCCTTGTATTGCCGCTGGGAAGAGTTGGAAGCGAAGCGGGCCGATTGAGCGCTCGCAAAAGCTGAGATACGCTGTTGGCTGCGGACCGCCCTATCAGGCGCCGTGGAAACGTGATAGGAGGCGCTCGAACGTGAAACGTCCAACCATCTCGTCCGTCGTGTGGCTCGCGGTCGCGATCGCCGCTTGCACGGGAGCCGCCGAGGAACCTCCGGCGGCTGAAAAGATGAAACCGGTCGTGCAGGCGGACGACGGCACGGTATTGCTGCACGCGCGCGTGGCCACGATTCATGGCACGACCGTGCGTTACGACCCGCAACCGAACAAGAACACGATCGGCTATTGGACGGACGTCGACGATTGGGTGAGTTGGGACTTCGAGATTACCCAGCCCGGCAAGTTCAAGGTGCAGATTCTGCAGGGCTGCGGCAAAGGCAGCGGCGGCAGCCAGGTGAACTTTTCGGTTGGCGAACAGACGCTGAAAGTCACGGTCAAAGATACCGGCGGCTTTCAGAACTTCGTCAACCGCGAGATCGGCGAATTGACGATCGAAAAGCCGGGCCGCTACATGCTGGCGGTCAAGCCGAAGACCAAGCCGGGCGTGGCCGTGATGGACTTGCGCGAGATCAAGTTGTCGCCCGTTCGTCGGTAGTCCGTAGTCCGTAGGGCAAGCGTCCTCGCTTGTTCTGTCGCAAGGCTTTCGTGACCGTGCAAACGCGAGCGCGCAAAGTAGCAAGCGAGACGCTTGCTCTACGCATTGGGCTGCTATTCGCCGACGATCTCGTATCCTCCCGGCCCGTCGCCCGCGAATTCGACTTCCGAAACCGTGGACGCCTTCAATTGCAAGCCACCGGTCGCCAGCACGACCGGCCGGGCCTTGAAGGGCGTGGCGAATCTCAACGTCTCGCCGGGGTACGCCGTGCCGCGCAACACGCGCTCGTGGCGCCAATTGGCTCGCGTGTCGTAGCTGAAGACGCCCAACAGCGCGACGCTGCGCTCGGCGGTCGTGATTCGTAGCGTATGCACCCCGAAGGCGAGGCAGCGAATGCCGCGGCGGTTCTCCAGGTAGATCGATTCGCCCGAAGCGGTGACGTACGGAACGTTCGTCGGCGTATCCAACCGCTGCTCGCCATCGACCTCGACCAACAGCGTTCCGCCCTGCTCGCGGTCGACGTAGGCCACCGAAAAGTCCGTGCCGGCCAGTTTGATTTCAACCGACTGGCCCGCGGGAACAACAACCTGGCTGGCGCCAAACGGCGCACCCCACTCGGAGATAAAGGCCTCGGCCTTCAGCTCCGCGAGCTGCCAGCGCGGCGACTCGACGCCGGTCCATTGCCGTTCGAGCGCCGTCTTGGCGTCGACCGCCGCCAGGCGCGCGTCGCGGCCGGCGACCTCGACGATGTGACGGTCGCCCAAGGAAAGCAAGCCGGTGGTGAACGTCGAGTTGCGCACGTCGCGCCGCGGTTGCGGTCCGCGCCGGCTGCCTTCGTGGACCTTTCCGTCGACGCGAATGCCGACCGCCGGTTCCTTTCCGCCGGCCCAGAGGTTCACGACCGTGTCGTCAAGGATGAACGCGGTCCCGGCGCGAATTCGCGGGCTGTCGGCGGCGTAGGTTTGCATCTCGCCTTCCCAACCGATCGTGTAGGGATTGACCCGCTCGGGAAGCTGCAATTGGGCCATGCCTGAACGAATCGGATCGGCGACGTCGAAGGCCCGCTCCAATTGCCTGGCCCACAGATCGTGACCGGCGGCCTGCGGGTGGCCATCGCGAGGGCAAAGTGCGTAGCTGTTGGCATAGCGCGTCGAAAGGTGAAACAGGCGGCCGAAATCGATGTAGGGGATTTGGTAGCGCAAACTCAGTTCCATCAGGTAGCCGGTGCTCGCCGTGTAGCTTTCGCGGTTCTGCCACATGCAAAATAGAAATTCGGTGTCTGGGTAATGCCGCTGGAACCAGCGTATGGCCCCCTCGAATAAGGCGATTTCGTCGGCGCCGTCGACCTTTTCGTTCGCTCCGCTGCCGAAGATCACCAGGTCGGGCCGCGGTCCTTCGCGCCGCTCGAAGAGCGCCGGATAAAGCTGCCGCCAGGTTTTTCCCGCCCGATGGCCGTTCAGGCCTGGGTCGGGCGGCAGCGAAAGCGAAGCGTAATCGGCGAAGCCGGAGTGGGCTTCGCTGATCGACGAGCCGTCGCAGGCCATCGTATTCAAGAGCAGCTTGTCGATCGGGTAATCGAACTTCTGCATCAGCGCCCGCCGCAGCCGGCCGCCGTACATGAAATAATGCTGCCACCAAGCGATGTAATCGTCCCACTCAGGGCGCCCGATCCTGGTGCCATCGAAGTCGGCGCCGCCGAGCGGCTGCTTGTAGGTCGGCGAGGCTGGGTCTTCGTCGTAAAGAAACTGCCGCGGGTTGGCGCTGCCGCGATCGATGCTCGAACCCATCACGATGACGTGCAGCGGTTCGCCGCGCCACAATTTTTGGATCGTCCGTGGAATGCCGCGATAATGTTGGGGCATTGGCCGCGATTCGGCGAGCCGGTTCAAGGCTTCGGCGCCGCGGCACAGGCACGGAGCATAGAGCCACACGTCCTGATCGGCCGAGCGGTTCGTGAATTCGACCAGCACGCCGATCGTGTTGGGCTCGTCGGTCGATTTATCGGGCGATTCGGTGAAGGCGCCGACGATCTCGCAGGCTTCCAACTTGATTTGGAAATCGCCGCCGTCGCCCGACCGCTTCGTATAGCTGGGGCCTTTTACCAGTTCGCCGCGCGAGTGTTTGGGAAACACGCGTTTGTCGTTCGGGGCGCTCCACTCGCCCGCCGAGCTATCGACGCGCATCAGATGGACGACGGCTTGCAGGCTGTCCTTCGACGTTTGAAAGCCGTTGACCGAAAGGCTGACGTGGTCGCCGTGGTCGAGCCCGGTTTCCGCCAGCAGCGAGAACTGATAGAAGCGCTTGCCCGGATGCAGCACGACGACGTTCTCAACCGGGAACGCCGTGCGGAAGTTTTTGATCCGCGGCGCGCGAAAGACCTCGGCATCGCCGTAAGCGTCTTGGTTCCAGCAGGCGACCGCGCCGGAGTGCGCCGAATCCGTCGCGCCCTGGCGGCTATTGTCGAAGCTGTGAAAGCCCAGCGCCGGGTTGAGCAACAGATTGCCGCCGTCCGTCGCCGGCGCTTCAGCATTCGCCCAGCAGATCAAACATGCCGCCAGAAATATCGCCTGCGTCACGCTAAATCTCCAAAACAGTTCTGTTAATGTGGCGACGGCCCCCTCCGTCCGGCAGCGCCGCTTGTTGAGTTTCGGCTGCGAGGGCCGGCTTTGCAAATTGCGGCGCCCGTAATCTTGTCTACCTTTGGCGGCGCGATTCGGCGAAAATGATTTGAAGCACGATTGGCATTCGATGCTGCATCTGCAAGCGGCTTGACGCGAAGGAATGTCGTCCATGGATCGAAAGGCCCTTACTCGGCGTGATTTAATGCTCCGGCTGGGCCAATTTGGTGCCGGAAGCCTGACCCTTTCGCGGCTGCTCGAAGCCGAATCGTGCGCCGCGGCCCGTCAGGAGCGGGGCGCGGGGCGGGCCAAATCGTGCATCTTGCTCTATCTTTGGGGCGGGCCGCCTCAACAAGACACCTGGGACATGAAGCCCGAGGCGCCCGAAGGAATTCGCAGCGAATTCAAACCGATCGCCACCGCGACGCCGGGCATCGAAATCTGCGATCAGATGCCGCTGTTCGCCAGGCAGACCGGCAAAATCGCCGTCGTTCGCTCGCTCTCGCACGCGAGCAACGATCATATTCCCAGCGTCTTTCACACGCTCACCGGTCGAATCGATCCGACGCTGGCCGGCGCGCCGCGGCAACGACGCCGATCGGACTTTCCCATGATGGGTTCGGTCGTTTCGCATTTTTCGCCCTCCGGCAACCTGCCCGCCACGGTCACGATCCCGCGGCCGGTGGGGCACGACGGCGTGACGTATGCGGGCACGTATGCCGGCTTTCTGGGGCCGCAATACGATCCGCTCGAATTGAAGCCGCCCGGCGAAGTGAACGCCCCGCCGCCGCACAGCTTGGAGCTGCCGGACGAAGTCACCGAACAGCGACTCGCCGGGCGCTTCAGCTTGCTGGAGCAGTTGGAGCGGGGCGAGCGGGCCTTGGAGAAAGACGCCTCGAAAGGGGGCGCCGGCCTAAGCGTCTTTCGCGAGCAAGCGATGCGAATGCTGACCAGCCCCCAAGCCAAGCACGCGCTCGACGTCGAAAAAGAATCGGACCAAATGCGCGACCGCTACGGCCGCAACCAATATGGCGAAAGCTTCTTGGTCGCGAGGCGGCTCGTCGAGGCGGGGGTGCGGTTGGTCACGGTCGTCTGGTTCTACATCGAGCCGAACGGCAACGTGATGAACGTCTGGGACAATCACGGCCGGGCGAATTTCAGCGGCTATCGCATGCTCAAAGAGAACTATTGCCTGCCGCCGCTCGATCTGGCGTTTTCGGCGCTGTTGGAGGATTTATCGCAGCGCGGCCTGCTCGACGAGACGATCGTGGCCTCTTACGGCGAATTCGGACGCACGCCGAAAATCAACAAGACCGCCGGGCGCGACCATTGGGGCGCCGCCCAGTCGGCGATCTTGGCCGGCGGCGGCATTCGCGGCGGCCAGATTTATGGATCGACCGATGCGATTGCGGCCTATCCCCGCGACCGCGCCGTCTCGCCGCAGGACATGACCGCCACCATTTACAAGGCCCTTGGACTCGACTGCGACCAGGAAATCCACGATCGACAGGGACGTCCTTACCGCATCTGCGAAGGACAGCCGATCGCCGAACTGTTCGGTTGACCTTCCCGCCTCCTGAGCGCCCAACGTCCCCGCTCGCCGACAGCCGGCCCGAGGCGGTTTGCGCCCTCCTCGCCTGATCGCGACTTGCTAGTGAATAAGCAGGTCGACGAATGATTGTGAAAACAATATCGCAGCAACGATCGCCCCACTCCACGGGCGCCCGAATAAGTTGCTGCAAGCTGCGAAGGTCAGGATCGTAGCCAATCCGAAGGATTGAACATAGTTGCCTGCCGGCTCTATGGCCAGCGTATAGAACGGCATTGCCGAGGCAAATAGCGCGGTCGAGCAAAAGAGCCGGCTCAAGCTGAACTGAAATCGGGGGGGCATGGTGGCCCTTAGCTGATCCGAAGCGCGGCCAGCACGCGTGCCGCGACGAGCAATACCACGAAGGCCTAACCGTAAATTTCCGCCGGCGTTAACCGAACGCCCGGTCACAGCGCGCCGCGATCTGCCCGCATTTCGGGCAGGTGCGCAAAAAACTGGATCGGGTATCGCTACGGCTCTTCGCGGGGGACTCTACTTCGGTCCCCGCGGCCGATATACTAAAAGCGTTCACGCTCGTCTGGCGGCCGAGCTTCGTGCGCCTTCCGCGGGAGCGGTGCGCTTTTCAAAGTGCCGGATGTGGGTTCGAGCATGTGTGGAATCGTCGGCCTGCTGATTAAAGACCCGAGCCAGCGCGAGCGATTGGGCGAGTTCGTCACGCCGATGTTGTGCTCGATGGGCGAACGGGGGCCCGATTCGGCCGGCTTGGCCGTCTTCGAAGAGCGCGTCGCGGATTCAGCGCGGCGATTCAGCCTGTTCTGCGAGACGCCCGGCTGCGACTGGATCGCCCTGGGCCGACGGATCGAGGCCGAACTTGGCGCCAAGCCGGGCATCTCCTTTGCGGCATCGGCGGCGGAATTCGCCGCGAATCTTTCCCGCCCCGACTTGCAAGCCTGGCTCTCGAAGAACGCGCCGGACGTCCACATTCTGTCGGTCGGCAGGTCGATGCGGTTGGTGAAAGACGAGGGCCACCCGCAGGAGATCGCCGAGAGATATGGCTTTCGCCGGCTGGCCGGCTCGCACGCCGTCGGCCACACGCGGATGGCCACCGAGTCAGCCGTGTCGCCGCTGCACGCGCATCCGTTCTCGGCGGGCGAAGATTTTTGCCTGGTGCATAACGGTTCGCTGTCGAACCACCACATGATTCGCCGCAAGCTGGAGCGGCGCGGGATTCATTTCGAGACCGATAACGACACCGAGGCGGCTTGCCGATTTCTTGAGTGGCGGATGCGCGAAGGCGACCCGCTGGAAACGGCGATCGAGCGCTCGTTCGCCGAGCTCGACGGGTTTTACACGCTGGTCATCGCCACGCTCGATTCACTGGTCGTCGTTCGCGACGCTTTCGCCTGCAAGCCCGCCGTCGCCGCCGAGACCGACGCCTACGTGGCCGTCGCTTCCGAATACCGCTCTCTGGCGCACCTGCCGGGGATCGAGCACGCCCATCTTTTCGAACCGCAGCCCGAGCGCATTTACGCATGGAACGTGTGATCGAATTCGACCTCGCCCAGCGCAGCGTTCGCGAGTTGAATGATTTGCTGCACGGCCCGGCCGCCGAACTGGCCGGCTGCACGGTGCGCGTCAAGCATCCGCAGGGCAAACACAATTTGGCCGTCGGGCTGACCGCCGAGGTCGATCTTGAGATCGCGGGCGATGCCGGCTACTTCGTGGCGGGGATGAACCAGCGGGCGCGCGTCACGGTGCTGGGCAACGTCGGCCGCAGCGTCGCCGAAAACATGATGTCGGGCGCGGTGCGCGTTCGCGGCAGCGCTTCGGAATCGGCCGGCGCCTCGGCGCACGGCGGCTTGCTCGTGATCGACGGCGACGCCGGCTCGCGCTGCGGCATTTCACTCAAGGGGGGCGAGATCGTGGTCGGCGGAAACGTCGGCCACATGTCGGCTTTCATGGCCCAGGCCGGCGCAATCATCGTTTGCGGCGACGCCGGCCCCGGCCTCGGCGACTCGCTCTACGAGGCCGTGATCTACGTCAAAGGCGCGATCGCCGGACTCGGCGCCGATGCGCGAACCGAGCCGATGTCGGACACGGACCTCGTCCGCGTCGGCCGGCTGCTCGACCAGGCCGGGTTCCGGCACGATCCGCGGGCGTTCCAGCGCGTTGCTTCGGCGCGGACGTTGTATCACTGGAATTCGGAAGTGCATCAAGAATATTGACCTCGTGCGCGAGGTGACGTTTTTGAAAAAGGGGATAGGGAGATACGGAGGAGATGAGGAGATAGGATTTTCAAGAGTGGTCGAGGGGCAAGTCGGGCGGGCATTCCGTTCGCCTGAAATTGAGCCTAGGGCGCGTCAGACGATAAAGCTTTGACTCATACGGTTAGTTAGATTTCATCAAAATTGAATTCGTTTTTGTCCCCCATCTCCTCCGTATCCCCCCATCCCCTTTTTAAAAATCGTCGAAACCCTAGTTCAACTCGCCCATGTCAGATCCCCGCGACCACGAAGAGAGCTATTCATTCGACCGGCACGTGCTGCACTATATTCAGCAGGCCGCCGAGCACGGCTTGTACGAGATCCGCGGCATGGGCGCCAAGCGGCGGCTGCCGACGTTCGACGACTTGGTCTTCTTGACCGCTTCGGCCTCGCGGTATCCGCTGGAAGGCTATCGCGAGAAGTGTACGACCAAGACCGTGCTCGGAGCGCGACACGCGAAGCGGCCCATTGAGTTGGCGATCCCGATTACGGTGGCCGGCATGAGCTTCGGCGCTTTGAGTGCGAATGCCAAGCAGGCGATCGGTCTGGCGGCGCGGCGGCTGGGCACGTCGACCACGACGGGCGACGGCGGCATGACGCCCGAGGAGCGCGAGGCCAGCTCGATTCTGGTTTATCAATGCTTGCCGTCGCGGTACGGGTTCAATCCCGATGATCTGCGCAAGGCCGACGCGATCGAAATCGTCATTGGCCAAGGGGCGAAGCCCGGCGGCGGCGGGATGCTGCTGGGCCAGAAGGTGAGCGAGCGCGTGGCCGCGATGCGCACCTTGCCGGCCGGCATCGACCAGCGCTCGGCCTGCCGGCACCCCGACTGGACCGGCCCCGACGATCTGGCGATCAAGATCGCCGAGCTGCGCGAAATCACCGATTGGCGGCTCCCGATCTACGTCAAGATGGGCGCCACGCGCGTGCGCGAAGACGTCAAGCTGGCCGTCAAGGCGGGCGCCGACGTGGTCGTGATCGACGGGCTGCAAGGCGGCACCGCGGCGACGCAGCAGGTGTTCATCGAACACACCGGGATTCCCACTCTCGCCGCCGTTCCGCTGGCCGCCCAGGCGCTGGCCGAAATGGACGTGCTCGGCGACGTGCAATTGATCATCTCGGGCGGCATCCGCAGCGGCGCCGACGTGGCCAAGGCGTTGGCCCTGGGCGCCGATGCCGTGGCGCTCGGCCAAGGAGTACTGGTGGCCTTGGGCTGCAACGACTCGGGATATACGACGGCCGAGGGCAAGGTCGGCGTCGCCGACGATTACGCCGCGATCGGCGCGGCGCCGGGGACGTGCCACCATTGCCACACCGGGCGCTGCCCCGTCGGCATTACCACGCAGATTCCCGAGCTCGAAAGGCGCCTCGATCCGGAGATTGGCGCCCGGCGGCTGAAGAACTATTTCGACGTGCTGACGATGGAGCTGACCGCGTTGGCCCGGGCTTGTGGAAAGTCGAACGTTCACCATCTGGAGCCGGAAGATCTGGTGGCGCTGACGATCGAGGCGGCGGCGATGGCGCGCGTGCCGCTGGCCGGAACGAATTGGATTCCAGGGCAAAGCGAACGCTAAAACAGGCGTAACATCTCCTCAAGGAATCGGTCCGATGTCGAGCCGCGAAGAAATCCGCAAGCGCTTGAAAGCGGATGGCATTCAGTTCATTCTCGTCCAGTTCGTGGACATTCACGGCGCCGCCAAGACCAAGATGATGCCGGTCGAGTGCTACGACGAGGCCATCGATCTCGGCGCCGGGTTCGCGGGCGGGGCGGTCTGGGGCTCCGGGCAAGGGCCGCACTCGCACGATATGTTGGCCCGCATCGATCCGGCCAGCTACACGACGGTGTCTTGGTTGACGGCCACGGCGCGCTTCGCCGCCGATCTCTACGTCGACGACGAACTGCATCCGTTTTGCCCGCGCGCCCACCTGCGTTCGATGCTCGAAGAGGCCCGCCAGCAGGGCTATCGGCTGAACGTCGGCATGGAGCCAGAGCATTTTTTGGTGACCGTTGGCCCCGACGGCAAACTGCAGATTTGGAATCCCGATCGCGTCGACGGCCTGGCGAAGCCTTGCTACGACTT
>DATNEC010000277.1:0-6086 GCA_035606815.1 Pirellulales bacterium | reverse complement strand
CTCGGCGGACGGTGCCGAGCCCAGGCCCTCGGCGTCGCGCAGCAGTTGCTCGAATCGTTGCTTGATGATCGACTGTTGGGCGGCCTTGCGCTTTTCGATCAATTCGCGCAGCTTTTTGACGCGGGCTTCGATTTGCGCCACTTCGTCCTCGCGAATCTGCTGCTGAATACTGAATTGCTTCGCGAGTAACTCGGATAGTTCGGCCTTGATCTTTTCGCGATCTTCGTCCTTCGAGGCTTCGCCGTACTGCGAAGCCAGCGCTTCGGTTTGCTGCGTCAATTGGGCGTCGGCTTGCTGCAACTGCCCGCCGCTCAACTCAAACAGGTGGGCCACCGCTTGATTGCCGGCTCCAGAGCTGCCAAAGAGCCCATTGTAGCGCGGCCTCGCCGGCGCCGTGCCGGACAGGCCAACGGACGGCGCGGATTCTCGCGCCGAGCTTTGACCTTCGCTCGCGGGCGTGTTGCCGCCAACGGGGGCCTCCTCTGGGACCGCCTCTTCGGCGACCGGCCGGGTGTCTTGGCCCCGCGCCGCGGCGTCTTGCCCCCACGCCCTGGCTCCCACGATGAGTGCCGCGACGCCTAACGCCGCGCAGCCGGCGACGCCTAAAATCTTGAACGACCGCATGGGCAATGCTCCTTATAGATTGAGGGAAGATCGAAACTCTCCGGACGCCATTTCATCGACGCGGAAGCACGTTGACGGGGGCCGCAGGCGCCGCGGTCGACGGTCGGTTTTGTTGAACGCCCGGCGGAGTTTTGTAGAAAAACTGCTGGAACGCGGGCTGCGGCGAAGGAAAACTGTTCGCCCCCGGAGCGCCTTGCGCGGCGCCGGGAGGAGTCCAACCCAAGCCATCGGCCTCGCGCAGCAATTGATCGAGGCGCTGCTCGACGATCGTGCGCTGGGCCTCTCGGCGCTTTTCGGTCAGCTCTCGCAGCTTCTTGACGCGGGCCTCGACGCGGGCCAGTTCGCGCTCGCGGAGTTGCTGCTGGACGCTGAACTGCTGGGACAACGACTCGGCCAATTGAGTCTTGACGCCGCCTCGTTGTTCGTCGTCCTCGGTCGCCGCGTATTGGGCCACGAGCTGCTCCGATTTATGGGCCAACGCACTCTCGGCCTGTCTCAATTTCGCCGTCTCCGGATCGTCCGCTTCCGCGGCGCCAAATGGCGACGGGATCGCCGGCGAATAGGCGGTTTGACCTTGATAGAGATTCACGCCGCTCGGCGGTTTCGCCGCGGGGACAGGCACCTGAGTCGAATTTGGAACGGCCGCTCCGACCTGGGGCTGCCCGACGCCGACCGCGGGGTTGGCTTGTTCACGTCCGGCTTTGGGCGCGGCGGACGACGCAGGCAGATCGGGCGCCCCCGGCTGCTGCGCCCAGATTAGGCCGCCGGTCGCCGTCGCGAACAGCAGAGCGGCCAGTGACCAAGCCATCGCGGTTTTCGTCCATTTCATGGGTTCGGTTCCTTTTTCAATGAAAAGGGGAGTGAAGCGTGTTCGAAGTCGCTTTTCGCTCCGCGAAAAGACGTCTTTTCGCGGAGCGAAAAGCGACTTAAGGCCCCGCATTCCAATTTCGTTCGAGCGCATCCAGTTCGGCGTCGATCGCTATCAGCGGATTGGGCGGTCGCGGCTCGTCGTCGATCGACCGGCTCAGGCTTTGCTCAAGATCGGCGGTCTGCCGCCGCGCGGCGTTCAACTCCTGATGGAAGCGGTTCCATTCCGACAAACCCGTCGGCTCGGCGCGCGGCTCGGCTTCCACGGAAGTCGAGGCGGTCGACGCCGTCTGACCTTTGTCTTGTTGCGTGTCTGTTAGCGGATTTTGCTCCCGTCGCGCGCCCAGCAGGCCAAGCACGCTCCCAACGGCGGCGCCCGCCATGAGAACCGCAGCCAATCTGGTGAAAACGCCGGCCGCAATCTGCCGGCGGCTGCGCCGGCGCTTCGGCAACGGAGCAGGCCGCGGCGAAACGGTCGGCTGACGCAAGTGCGCCAGGTATTGACCGAGCCGCTCGGCAAGTTCGTCTGCCGTTTGAAAACGCTCCGCGGGCTGCTTCGCCAGCAGGCGATCGATCGCCTCGGCCAGCCATTCGGAGATGTCGGGGTTGACCTCGCGCACCGGGCGCGGCGCGTCTTCGCAGATGCGGCGCAGCACGCCCATCATCGTCTCGGCGCGAAACGGCGAGTGTCCGGCGGCCATCGCGTACATCACGCTGCCCAGGCTGAACAAATCGGCCCGGTGGTCCATCGCTTCGCCGCGGGCCTGTTCGGGGGCCATGTACTGCGGAGTGCCGGCCACCACGCCGCTTTGCGTCAGGCTGGCGTCGTCGATCGTGCGGGCCAGGCCGAAGTCGGTCAGCTTGACCCGTTCGACGCCGTTCTCCAGCAAAATATTGGCCGGCTTGATGTCGCGATGCACGAGCCCTTGCGCGTGGGCGGCGGCTAGCCCGGCGGCGGCCTGCATCGCGATCCGCACGATCTCTTTCTCGTCCAACGGCCCTTCGCCATCGAGCCGCTCTTGCAGCGAGCGGCCGGCGACGTACTGCATCACCAGAAACGGCTGGCCCGACTTTTCGTTGACGGAGTGGATGGCCACGACGTGCTCGTGGACCACGGCGGCGGCGGCTTGCGCCTCGCGAGCAAAGCGGCGCCGCGCCGCGGCGTTCGTCGCCAAGTGGGCCGCCAGCACTTTGACGGCGACGAATCGATGCAGCGCCGGGTCGAACGCTTTCAAGACCACGCCCGTCCCGCCGCGGCCGACGACCTCCGTAATTTCGTAGGCGCCCAACCGGCCCAGCTTGTCGGGGTCGTCCGTGGCGGTCAGAAAATCGAGCCGCAAGGGTTCGTCTTTCGCCGGCGGAAACGCGCCCGAGGCGAAGGCCGCCGTGTCGGCGGCTCCATTGCAATAATCGCTTGTCTTGAGTGCGGGGACTTCCTCGGAACTGAGCAGTTCTTGGGCCTTGTGCCACCAGCCCGGCTCGGCCGCCAGCGATTCCAGTTGCCGGCGGCAGGCGTCGCATGATTCCAGATGCTCCGCGACGTCGGCCGGGCAATCGTCGGTCGAAGTGTTGCCCAATAGCCGCCGCAAGCGGTTGGGATCGCAGTGATAAGATCGAGAGACCATGCTGCTATTCCTTCACAAACTCCCTCTCCCTTTGGGAGAGGGCCGGGGTGAGGGCGATCGCCGAAAGGAGTCAACTTCCGATTGCCGGCCCAACGGCCCTCACCCTAACCCTCTCCCAAAGGGAGAGGGAACTTCGCAAACTCGCTCCAGGCGATACGCGCCCTAAACCTGTCTGCCTTCGACCTGTTCCACCTTTTCCTTCAACCGGGCCATGACGCGGCTGCGGGCGATGTAGACGGCGCCGACGCTGATTCCCAGGCTCTCGGCGACCGCCTGCGCCTTCTCGCCGTCGATGCTCGTGCGCCAAAACGCCTGCCACGTCGCAGTGCGGAATTCTCCGCGAACCTCGTCGGCGGCCCAATGAAACAAACCTCGCTCGTATTCGCCTTCGACCATCAACGCCATCTCGTCGTGCGGCGAGGGCTGCGCGTCGAGCAACCGCCGAATCTGCGTGTCGCCGCTGCCTTGCGGATGCCGCTGCCGTTTTTTGAAGGCGTTGATCATCGTGTTGCGGGCAATCAAGAACAGCCACGCTCGAAACGAACCCCGATCCGGATTGGCCCGCCAGCGCTCGATCGCCGCCGCCACCGCCCGAAATACCTCCTGGCTCAGATCGGCGGCGTCGGCGTCTTGAAACCCGCGGCGCCGCGCCAGCCGATAGACCAGCGGCTCGTAAATCTGCATGAATTCGCTCCACGCCTGCTCGTCCTGCGGCCCGTTCAGTCGAACCAGCAGGCTATGGCGCGTGGCGGGCAGTTCGTGCATCCGGCGTTCTCCTACCCCTAAGACACTCGACGGGCAGAAATCTTTCAATCGGCTTGGCCGCTATGTGGTCCCGACGCCCCCGTCCGGAAGTTGCCTTCGCTTGGCCGGCTGGGGACCGGGCGAGGGCGCCCGGACCACATGCGCCGCTTGTATGATAAGCCGGCGCCTCGACAGTTTGCCTACCAATAAACAAGCTTGGATTTGTCCCGCCGGCTTGCTATCTTGAACGCGAACAAGCGACTCGGCGGCGGCACGCGATCAATCGCGCCATTGGAGGTCTCGCCATGCTGACGATTCTCGGCCCCGGCCAACGGTTTTGCGACGGTATTTCGCGGCGCAGCTTCTTGCGAATCGGCAGCCTGGCGATGGGCGGCCTGGCCCTGCCCGACCTGCTGCGGGCCGAGGCGGCGAGCGGCAGCTCTTCGCCCCACAAGGCCGTGATCATGGTCTTTCTCTCCGGCGGCCCGCCGCATCAGGACATGATCGACCTGAAGCCCGAGGCGCCCGTCGAAATCCGCGGCGAGTTCAGCCCGATCGCCACCAACGTGCCGGGCATCGACATCTGCGAGCACCTGCCGCGGCTGGCGGCGATGACCGACAAGTTCGCCTTGATCCGCTCGATCGTCGGTTCCGAAGGGCATCATGCCGCGTTTCAATGCCTGACCGGCCGCACGCAAGCGGCCCAGCCGCAAGGCGGTTGGCCGGCGCTCGGCGCGGTGGTCTCGAAGCTGGCCGGAACGACGCGGCCGGCGATTCCCCCGTTCGTCAGCCTCAGCCCGAAGATGATTACGGCGCCGTGGGCCAATCCGGGCAATCCTGGTTTTCTCGGCGTCGCCCATGCCCCGTTCAAGCCGAGCGCCGAAGGCCGCGAAGACATGGTCCTCAGCGGCGTGACGCTCGACCGCTTGCACGATCGGCAAGCCTTGCTGGCCGGCTTCGATCGTTTCCGCCGCGAGGCCGACGCGGCCGGGCTGATGGGCGGACTCGACGCGTTCAACCAGCAGGCTTTCGGCATCCTGACTTCGAGCAAGCTGGCCGAGGCGCTCGATCTCGAGCGCGAAGACCCGCGCGTCCGCGATCGCTATGGCTACGGCTCACCGGAGCCGGCCGGCTATGGCGACGCGGGGCCGCTATTGAACACGTACTTTCTTATGGCCCGCCGGTTAGTCGAAGCGGGCGTGCGCTGCGTCACTCTGGCCTATGGCCGCTGGGACTGGCACGGCAAGCCGCACGGCACGACATTCGACAACGCGCGGCATCATCTGCCGATGCTCGACCAGGGGCTAAGCGCACTGGTCGAAGATCTGCACCAGCGCGGGCTGGACCGCGACGTTTCGGTCGTCGTGTGGGGCGAGTTCGGCCGCACGCCGAAGATCAATCCGCAAGGCGGCCGCGACCATTGGCCGCCCGTCTCGTGCGCCATGCTGGCCGGCGGCGGCTTGCGCACCGGCCAGGTGATCGGCTCGACGAACCGGCTCGGCGAACATGCCAAGGACCGGCCGGTCCACTTCCAGGAAGTCTTCGCCACGCTCTACCACCGTCTCGGCATCGACGTCGACACGGCCACCGTCAACGATCTCGGGGGCCGGCCGCAGTACCTCGTCGATCACGCGCAGCCGCTCAAAGAGTTGATCTGAGCGGCTGCGATCGCTTTATGGCGAGTGCCGGAGGCTTGGGTCGCTGGCTTCGCGTCGTTCTGTCGCCCCTTGCGGGGCTGGATCGATGGGTCGTCGGTTGTCGGCTTGATTCCAGGGGCTCGCGCCCCTGGCTACATTCTGCCGTCCCTACGGGACTGCCGCAGAAAAGCGGTACACACGCGTCGCCGAATTCAGCCGCGTAGCGGCGAAAGACTGTAGCCAGGGGCGCAAGCCCCTGGAGGCTGATGGTGAAAATAAACGACAGCCCCGTTAGGGGCGACAGAATTACTGCGAGTGCTTACGTCCGGCCCGCCTGGGCGGAACGCCGCGGAGGGCGTTCCCTACAGAAACGGCTACGGAGTCAGCCAATGGAGGCCAGCACACTCGCTCGGATCCCCAGCGAGCCAAGCCGCCTTACCAGCCGTAGTAGCCGTACCCATAGCGGGGGCCGCCCAAGTAATAGCCGCCGTACGACGGATAGCCGTAATACGGCGTGACCGGGGCCGGCACGATGACCGGCGAGGCGTAGGTCGGATAGACGCCGCCGCGATAATAGCCGTAGCCGCCG
>DATNEC010000260.1:0-2704 GCA_035606815.1 Pirellulales bacterium | reverse complement strand
CGTGAACCTGCGCATCTTGCAGGAACATGGAGGCGGCTCGTGGATAGAGGATGATTATTTGCACGGTCCCGCCGAACTGCTCGCCGAAGTCTGTCCTTCGAGCGCATCGTACGATTTGCACGTGAAGTACGATCTCTATCGCTCGGCGAAAGTGCCCGAGTATCTGACGGTGCTGCTTTACGAGCGGGAAATCCGCTGGCACGTTCTCGTGGGCGACACCTATCAATTGCTTTCGCCCGACGCCGACGGGCTGTGGCGCTCGCGCGTTTTTCCTGGCCTTTGGCTCGACGGACAGGCGCTGTTGGCCGGCGACATGTCTCGCGTGCTCAGTCGTTTGCAAGATGGGTTGAAATCGCTCGAGCACCAGCAGTTCGTCGGCCGGCTGGCGGCGCGAAGGACGTAGTGCGTAGCAGTCCGCGTCGCTTCGCCTCAACCGGACATCATAGGGCGCCACCGCTATGCAATTTCGACGCCTGCCGCGCTTCAGCCTCAGAACGCTGTTTCTGCTTATTTCCTGCCCAGCATTCTACCTGGCCGGCTACCAACATGGGCGGATAGCCGGTTTTAGCCATTGGAACGATTCGTTACATGTAACCAAGTCATTTTCCATCCCAGGCATCTTGCCTGCGCGGGCCGACAAAGAGTATTGGGCTGAAAAAGGCCGGCTTAAGTATTTCATCGAAGAAAGTCTTCTCAGCACCAAAAAGTATAATGACGTGGCGCTACCGTCAAAGGTTATTGGCGGTGACAGTGACAGCGTTTCTATCTCCGTTCCGCCATACCGGATGGCGGACGTTGAATTACTTCTCGCCAAACTGCGACAGCTTGAACAAATTGCCAAGAGCAAAGGCGAGTCGTTCGAGATTCCGGCCCCGCTTAGAGACCGTAGGCAGTGGTGAACCCGAGCGTGTCATGCCGTCCGCGGTTTTTGAACCGATACGGACAAACCTGGAACGGAAGCCCGGCGTGCCATCTTGGCTTCCTTCAATTGGCGAGCGGTGGCTTGCCGCCCGGCAACCGAAATCTCCGCCGCGGAGCGTCGGAGCTACTGAGCGCCGGAGCTTACTGTGCCCCCCCAAGCCGCCGGACGGCTAGAATCCGAAATCCGTAGGCCTCGCCCGCCAGGGTCGCGCCCTCCTCGAAACGAACCGGATCGTCAGATCTTGGCTTGCTGTCGGTTTTGACATTCGAAATCGGCAAAGACTTCTGTAGGGAACGTCCTCTGTGGCGTTCCGTGGATCGGCCGCGCGACGTTCCCTCGCAGATCGTGGAACGCCGCGGAGGGCGTTCCCTACAGACGGTCGAGTCGGAGATTACCGATCTGGATTGTCAAAACCGATTAGGGCCGACCTCCGGTCCGTCCTACGGGCGAAACCCGGCCGACGAATCGCAGCGTCGGTGCGGCCTTCCATCTACATCCTTTCACCCTTGGAGCTTCCCATGCCCTCTTCTTGCGCAGCAGCCGCGTTGCCCGTTTGGGACTTTTCCGTCAATCCGACGCGGCCCGAAGGAATCTCGGCCGATGTCCAGGTGCGGATCGCCCGCGACGTGGCGCCGCGCGAAGTGACCTGGTTGGCCGGCGGCCGTATTCCGCTCGAAGCGGTGACGATCGTGGCGGGGGCGGAAGGCGCCGGCAAAAGCTTCTTCGCCGCCGAGCTGGCCGCGCACGTTTCGCGCGGCGCCGCGGCCGTTTATGCGCACGGCGCCGACCTGGCCCCCGGTTGGCTGCGGGCGCGGCTGGACGCGGCGGGCGCCAACGCCGATCGCGTCGCGATGGTCGAGCTGGGTTGGCCGACGGGGTCCGACGAGCCGTCGATCCAGGAGCTGCTCGACCGCCTGATCGCGGCGGCGTCCGTCGCCCGGGCTTCGCACGATTGCCGGCTGCTCGTCGTCGATCATCCCGAGGCCTGGGCCGGCGAGTTGGACCAGCCCGGCTCGCCGGCGCGGATGAACTACGCGCTCGGCAAGCTCGCCGAAATCGCCCGGCGGCTGCAAATCGCGGTGGTCGCGCTGGTGCGGCTGCCGAACGATCGCGGCGGCCAGGCGGCGCGGGCCCTGGCCCGCGTGTCGTCGATCGCCCCGGTCGTTTGGCTGGCGGCCGAGGACCAAGACCGCCCCGGCCGGCGGCTGCTGGTCAACGTCAAAAACAATCTGGCCGCCAAGCGGCCGGGCGAGGCATTCGAGATCGCCGGCAATCGCCTCGTCTGGACGGCCGGCGAAGTCGATCTTGAGCCGGCCGAGGCATTGGCGCCGGCGGCCTGGGTCTCGCAGAGGCGAGAGCGAACGGCGGCGATCGAGTGGCTGCTCTCGGCCCTGGGCGATGGGCCGCTCGCCTCAAGCGAGCTGTTCGCCCAGGCGGCGTCGTGCGGCATTTCGGCGCGCACGCTGCGCCGGGCGGCGAAGAGTCTGGGGCTGGTCCCTCGCAAGCGCGGTTTTGCCGGCGGCTGGGTCTGGCAACTGCCGGAAGGCGGACCGGAGGGCCATTGCACCCGTAGGCCCGACGCTCCGCGACGGGCAGGCGACGCCGCGTGCGCCGACCGCGCCGTCTCCGCCGCCGAGCGTCGGAGCTACCGTAGGACGGACCTCCAGGTCCGTCAGGACGAGCATCGCCGCGCGAGTGACGGACCTGGAGGTCCATCCTACAGCCGGCCGTGCCACCTTGGAGAATCCGAATGCGAAGACGGCCATTCGCTACAGGGAAACT
>DATNEC010000214.1:0-2572 GCA_035606815.1 Pirellulales bacterium | reverse complement strand
CTCCGCTTTCTCGAACGCAGCGACCTGAAGATCGCGGAAGTCATGACCCGCGAGCACCTGGTGACGGCTACGGGAGCTGTAACGCTTGAGGAAGCTGAAAAGATCTTGATGGCAAATAAGGTCGAGAAACTTTTGCTGGTTGACGAAAATAACAAACTGACCGGGCTGATAACGATCAAAGACATTGACAAGATGAGGCGGTTTCCCAATGCCTGTAAAGATAGGCAAGGCCGCCTGAGGGTCGGAGCGGCGGTCGGGGTCCAAGAGCACGAACGCGTCGAAAGCCTGATCGCCAAAGGCGTGGACGTGCTCGTGGTCGATAGTGCGCACGGCCACTCGGCCAACGTGATCGAGACCGTGCGGGCCATCAAACAACGCTGGGATATCGACGTGGTGGCCGGCAACGTGGCCACCGAACAAGGATGCCAAGACCTGATCGCCGCCGGCGCCGACGCCGTCAAAGTCGGGATCGGCCCAGGCTCGATCTGCACCACGCGAGTGATCTCGGGAGTCGGCGTTCCGCAGATTACGGCAATTTACAAGGCCGCGCGAGCGGCCCGGGAGAGCGGGACGCCGATCATCGCCGACGGAGGCATTCGCTATTCGGGCGATTTGACCAAGGCGATCGCGGCTGGGGCCTCGTGCGTGATGATTGGCGGGTTGTTCGCCGGGCTGCTGGAAAGTCCCGGCGAACAGATTCTCTATCAAGGACGGACCTACAAAATTTACCGCGGCATGGGCTCGATGGGCGCCATGGTCAAGGGATCGAGCGAGCGCTATCGACAGCGGGCCGGAGAACGCGGATCGAACAAGCTGGTGCCCGAAGGAGTCGAGGGACGCGTGCCGTTCCGAGGCCCTTTGAGCACCTACGTGTACCAGCTCGTGGGCGGATTGCGAGCGGGGATGGGATATTGCGGCACTCGCAATATCGATGAATTGCGGAAGGATTCGAAATTCATTCAGGTTTCACCGGCCAGCGTGCGGGAGAGTCACCCTCATGACATTGCCATTACGCAGGAAGCACCCAATTACAGCACCGAACACGGTTCGGGCGATTTCGCTTGAAGCGTCGCCAGAAAGGCCGCTCGGCGGCCCAAGCCGGAGGGCGGCAGCCGTTCGCCGCGGCCTGAGGCGCGCGGCCTATTGTCTTTCGCTGGGTCTCGGCGCCGTCCTGGCCGGCGGCGATCTTTCGGCCGCCGTCATCGAAGGCGCCCCTCGCGAATCGAACGCCGCATGGTCGACGGCCAAGGCGAAACCGGCTGCGGTGGTCCGTGCAAAATCCAACCGCTTGAAGTGGCGGGCGCCGAATTCCGCTCCAGCGACAAAGCAGATCGAACCGCGGCCCTTGGCGCAGCCGGCCGACGCCGAACCGGCGCTGGGCCTTGAATTGCGTCCCGCGACCGGCGGCTCCTCGGTTGCCGCGGGCGCTACGCGACGCGACGCCGAAGAGCGAGGGGCGATCCTCTTGACGACCGGAGAAGAGCCGATCGTCGATCCTTTCGACGATCCGTTCGAAGACCGCAAGCCGCGCGCCAAGCCCGCGGAATTGAGATTGTTTCCGGTCATCACCGCCGCCAAGTTGCAACCGGTCGATGAGCAGGACGACCCGTCTCCGCCCTCCGACCTCGAAGCGCCGGAAGACGTCGCGCCGGCGGAGGACATGCCGGCGGAAGACGCCCCGGCAGAGGAGATGCCCGCCGACGAGAAGCAGGCCGACGCCGCTGCCCCCGCAGATCGGGCGGACGACGGCTCGGAAATGATGCTGCCGAGCGACGACGAGTTCGCCCAAAGCCCCGAGATCCGCGAGGACAAGTGTCCGACGCCGCGCGATTTGAAACCGATCTCCGAGATCAGCAATGAGATCGCCGCCGAGCCCGGCATTTTTCCGCAGGAATGCATGTTGAGCGACGAGCCGTTCCGGCCTCGTAACTTCGCCAAGACGACGTTCACCTGGAAAGCTTCGGCCTTGTGTCACAAGCCGCTCTACTTCGAGCAGGTGGGCGTGGAACGCTACGGCCACACCTGGGGGCCGTTCTTGCAGCCGGTCGTCTCATCGGCCCACTTCTTCGGCAGCGTGATCATGCTGCCCTACAAGATGGGGGTCGAGCCGCCCTGGGAATGCGTCTATGCTCTGGGCTATTACCGGCCCGGCAGTTGCGCTCCCTACACGGTCGGCCCGGTGCCGATCAGCTTGCGAGGGGCCTTGGCGCAGACCGGCGCCACGCTGGGCTTCGTCTACGTCTTCGCGCCGTAAATTGAGTTGGCGCGTCGATATTGCGGTTCGGCCGCCCTGGCCGGATTGGAATGTCGCCCGGCCGCCCTCGGCCGGTTTTGAATGTAGCCCGGCCGCCCCTCGGCCGGGTCAACACGCCATGCCTACATCGCGCAGCCGCCAGGACCGCAGCCCGGCTTGCCGCATCCCCCCCAAGGTCGATCCGCCATCGGCAAGCTGGCGCCCCCGGCGACGGGCGCTGCGGGCACGCTCCACTGCTTGTCGAAGCCGTTCGCCGCCGCAATTGGGGCAGGCCGGCTTGTCGCTTGAACGCACGAGCAACTCGAAGGCGGCCCCGCA
>DATNEC010000178.1:0-10920 GCA_035606815.1 Pirellulales bacterium | reverse complement strand
CGGCGGGCAGCTTGCCCTTGGGCGGCATTTGCACCGCATCGTCGGCATAGCGCACCGCCGTGATTAGCAGGCTCGCCTCCGGCTTGCCCGGCTCGATCGCGGCGCCCGAGTCGCCGCCCCTCAGCAATCCCTTGCGATGATCGAGCAGCAATCCGCCGCCCAACTTCTTCGCGCTCGCCGAATGGCAGCCGTAGCAATGCTCGACCAGCAGCGGCCGAATCTTCTTCTCGAAGAAGTCGATGCCCGCGTCGTCGGCTCGAATCGCCTGCCGCGGCGCCAGAATCGCAATCAGCAATACGGCGGGCGAGAGAACGCGAAGCATCAAAATACCTCGGTGGGGCGGGACTAGGCTTCGCGCTGCGGCCAATTGACACTCTCCCCACGCGCAGTTAGATCCACGTTAACTGATGATAGTCGTTGGGTCATTCCCCTTCAAACTTCGACGTCAAGCCACCCATGAAAACCGCCGCCATCCAAAAAATGCGCCACAAATTGGCCGCCGACGAGCCGGTGTTCGGCATCTGGGTGACGCTGGAGTCGCCAAGCATCACCGAAATGGCGGTGGCGCTCGGGCTCGACTGGGTCGTGATCGACGCCGAGCACGGCCATCTCGATTGGAAAGAGATCGTCGAACACCTGCGGGCCGCCGTGCGCAGCGAAACCGTGGCCCTGGTGCGGATCGCGGAACTCAACGGCGGACTCATCAAGCGAGCGCTCGACATCGGCGCCGACGGGATCGTCGTGCCGTGGGTGGAAACGGCCGAACAATTGAAGCAGGCCGTCGCTTACGCCCGGTATCCGCGCGAAGGGCTGCGCGGCATCGGCGCCGAGCGGGCGACCGGTTGGGGGCAGTGCATTGCGGAGCATGCCGCCGAGGCCAACGAGCACGTGCTGGTCGTGCCGATCATCGAAACGGTGAAAGCCGCGCAACACGCGCCGCAGATGTGCCAGGTCGACGGCGTCGAACTGTTTTTGTTCGGCCCGGCCGACTTCTCATCGACGGCCGGCTACCGCGGCCAATGGGAAGGCCCCGGCGTCGCCGAGCAGATCCTGGCTACAAAAGACGTTATTCTCGGCGCCGGCAAGCATTGCGGCGTGTTGGCGACCAGCCCGGAAAACTTGTTGCAGCGCCAGTCGCAGGGCTTTCGCGTGTTGGGCGTGGGCTTCGACGCGGGCTTGTTACTGCGATCGCTGCGCGCCTCGCTGGCGGTCGTCGGCCGCGATCGGCCGATGCGGGCCTCGTTCGACGTGCAGGCGATTTCGGCGGCGCCGTCCGAGCCAATGCACCCCAGCTCCCTGCAAGCGGGCGAATCCCCGCAAGCCGACGAAGCCAAGCCGTTTCGCATCGCCCTGACCGCGGATTTCTATGATGCCGAGGGGCGCACGAAGTACCGCGACATCGGGCTGGGCGCGTTCCAGGCGTTTCCACGGATTCGCGTCGAACCGTTCGCCGAACATCTCGCCGAAGTCGGGCCGGAGCAACTGGCCGGCGTCCATGGCGCCATCGTGCTGGCGCCGCGCGTCACGGCGCGCAGCCTGTCGGCCGCCGACGAGTTGCTGGCCATCGGCCGTTTCGGCGTCGGCTATGACAATGTCGACGTCGCCGCATGCACGGCGGCCGACGTGTTGCTGTTCATCACCGCCGGGGCGGTCGATCGTTCGGTGGCCGAGGCGACCGTCGGCTGGATGCTGGCCTTGTCGCATCATATGCTGAGCAAGGACCGGCTGGTCCGCGAAGCGCGCTGGGACGAGCGCAGCCGCTTCATGGGAAGGGAACTGCGCGAGCGGACCGTGGGCCTGATCGGCTTCGGCGGCATCGGCCGAGCGGTCGCCAGGCTGCTGGCTGGCTTCGGCATGCAGCCGCCGCTCGCGTTCGACCCGTTCGCTTCGGCGGCCGACATCGCCCGGTGCGGCGCGAAAGCCGTGCCGCTCGACGTGCTGCTCGAAAGCTCCGACTACGTTTCGTTGCACTGCCCGTTGAACGAGCAGACCCGCAATCTGCTCGGCGCGCGCGAGTTGGCGCGGATGAAGCCCACGGCCTACCTGATCAACACGGCGCGCGGCGGCATCGTCGACGAAGACGCGTTGTTCGACGCCTTGCACGAGCGGCGAATCGCGGGCGCGGCGATCGACTGCTTCGTCGGCGAGCCGCTCTCGTCGGCGCCGCGGCTGGCGCAGCTCGACAACGTGCTGCTGGCGCCGCACTCGATCGCCTGGACCGACGAGTTGTTTCGCGACATCGGGCGCAGCGTTTGCCAAGGCATGATCGATCTTTCGTTGGGCAGGCGCCCGGCGGGGGCGGTGAACCCCGAGGTCTTCGATCGTCCGGGCTTCATCGCCAAGCTCACGCGCCACGCAACCGCAGGCCCTCGTCCGTTGTCAAGCTTTCCCTTTCCTGGCGCCGAAGGTTAGAATGGCGGGCGCCTCCCAGGCCGGCCGTATTTCGCGAGCGCATGGCCGGAAACCCCTCCAACCATCGCAGTTAGACAAAGGACTCGACGATGAACCGTCCGGCGAGTCTCGTCCTGAATCGGCGGAATTCGGGTCCGAAAGTTTCTCGCCGCGCCGCCGTGCAACTCGGCTCGGCCGGGTTCGGGGCGATGGGCCTGTTTTGGAGCGATTGGCTGCGCGCTCAAGCGGCGACCGCACCCCAAAACAAAGCCGCGACCAAGTCCGTGATCTTGATCTTCAACTGCGGCGCGCCGAGCCACCTGGATCTGTGGGACATGAAGCCCCAGGCGCCCGACACCGTTCGCGGGCCGTTTCAGCCGATCGAGACCAACGTGCCGGGCATCTACATTTCCCAACTGCTGCCCGAACTGGCCCGGCATGCCGACAAGCTGGCGATCGTGCGCACCGTCCACCACAGCCACGGCGGGCACAACTCGGGCATGTACTGGTCGATCGTCGGCCGCCCCTACCGCATCGACAGCACGTTGATCAACCCCAGCCGATCGGACCATCCGAGCTTCGGCACACTGGTCGGCTGGCTCGCCGCGCGCAACGGCTACTCGGGCAGCCTGCCGCCTTACGTGATCACGCCGGCGCCGCATTGCGACAGCCTGCTCTACATCACGCCCGGCCAATACGGCGCGTGTCTCGGTCCGCGGTTCGACCCGCTGGTGATCAACGGCGATCCGAACAAAGACGATTTCAAAGTGCCCAACCTGGGGCTGGCCGACGGCGTGAGTCAGGGGCGGTTCGACGAGCGCCGCGATTTGCTCGACCGGCTCGACCGCTGCCGGCTAGAGAACCCGGCGATTGAGGACCACGAAGTCTACCAGGGCAAGGCGCTGTCCTTGATGGCCGCCGCCGAGGCGCGGCAGGCTTTCGACCTTTCGCGCGAGCCGGCGAAGGTTCGCGAGCGCTACGGACGCCATACTTGGGGGCAATCGCACCTTTTGGCGCGGCGGCTGGTCGAAGCCGGCGTGCGGTTCGTGACCACGGTCAATGGACCGAGCATCACCTGGGACACGCACAAGGACAACTTCAACCAGTTGAAAAACCGGCTGGTTCCTCCCATGCAGCAGGCCTACGCCGCACTGCTCGACGACCTGAGCGAGCGCGGCCTGTTGGAGACGACGCTCGTGGTTTGGATGGGCGACTTCGGCCGCACGCCGATGATCAACAAGGACGCCGGCCGCGACCATTGGCCACAATGCTATTCGGTGGTGTTGGCCGGCGGCGGGATTCGCGGCGGCCAAGTGGTGGGGGAATCGGACGGCAAAGGCGCCGTGCCGCGCCTGCGACCCGTGGTTCCGGCCGACATTCACGCCACGGTCTTCAAGGCGCTGGGTTACGACTCGCACGGCGTCAGCTATCTCACCGAAGACGGCCGCCCCATGCCGCTTTCCGACGGGCAGCCGATCGGCGAATTGCTGGCGTAGTCAATCGTTCCTCATCAATGGCCGCTCGGGGACTCGAACCCCGACGCCTTTCGGCACAAGATCCTAAGTCTTGCGTGTCTGCCAATTTCACCAAGCGGCCAAGTGCAAACTTCTTCAGATTACGACTGTAGCCGAAAAATCGATGGTTTGCGATACCTGGGAGCGCTCGTCGTTCGGCGCCAAAACAAGTCAACGGGCTTGCGCCGGCTGAAGCCGCCGGCTCGCCGGCTTCATCGGCTGGCAATGGCGGCAGAAAAAGGTAGACCGCTGGGCCTGCACGATCCGCTCGATCGCGAGTCGCTTGCAACCGCGGCAAGGTTCGCCGGCGCGATCGTAGACGCGATGATGGTGCTGGTATCCGCCGGCCTCGTTGAGCGCGTTGCGATAGGTTCCGTCGGAGAGCGTCGAACCCTCGTGCAGGATCGCCGTTTCCAGCACGCTGAGGATCGAGCTTTCCAGGGCCTGCCAATCGCCGGCCTTCAGGCGGTCGCACCGCCGACGCGGATGAATGCCGGCCAAGTGCAAGATTTCCGAAGCGTACAAGTTGCCGATGCCCGCCACGGCCCGCTGGTCCAACAGCGCCACCTTGATCTCGCGACGGCTCGCACCGAGCCGCTGGCGCAGCAATTCGGCGGTCGCCCGCAAAGCGTCGGGGCCGATTACGTCGAGACCATAGCGACTCTCGAAGTCGGCCGCCGCCACCAGGCTGACCGTGCCCAAGCCGCGGCGGTCCCAAAACAACAGCTCGCTCGCCGCGCCCCCTTCCAGTTGGAGCGAAAGCCGCAGGTGTTCGGCGTTGGGCGGCTCGGCCAGCAGCACCAGCCCGGTCATGCGCGGCTCGATCACGATCGAGTCGCCGCCGGCGCCGCGCGGATGGTCCAAACGAATCACGACGCGCTTGCCGATGCGATCGAGGCCGGCGATCGTGCGGCCCGTCGCGCGGCGCCGCAGCCCGGCGAAATCGGGCGAGATCTGGATCGGCCTCAAGCGGCATTTCGGCCGCACGACGCCGCGGATGCGGCAGCCCACGACCGCCGCGATGCCGCGTTTCATGGTTTCGACTTCGGGCAGCTCGGGCATTTTAGATTTTGGATTTTCGATTTTAGATTTGGGATTTTGGACTGAAGTTTGCTTTCCTGTCTGATGGCGCTTCCAGGACGCGAAAAATCCAAAATCAGAAATCGGAAACTTAGGAAAACGCCGCCAGCAGGCTCGCCACGTAATCGCCCAACTCGGCGAGCACCTCTTGCCGCGGTCGCTCGGCAGCCTGGGCCGCGCGACGGACGATCGCCGAACCGACGATCAGCCCGTCGGCCACCGGCGACAGCAGCCGCACGTGCTCGGGCTGGCTGATGCCGAAACCGATGCAAACCGGCGTCGGCGTTTGCTCGCGCAGCCAGCCGACGTTGTCGATCAGCAATTGCGGCAGCGCGGTGCGCTCGCCCGTGATGCCGGTTACCGACACGTAATACAAAAAGCCGGTCGAGGTCTCGGCGATCCGCAGCGCCCGTTCGCGCGGCGTGGTCGGCGTCACCAGTTGGACCAGGCTGAAATCGGCCTTGCGACAGATGGCCGCCAACTCGGCCGACTCCTCGACGAGCAAGTCGGGGACGATCGCGCCGGCCACGCCCGCCGCCCGGGCATCGTCGACGTAGCGCTGCGGCCCGTGGCGCAGGATGATCGCGTAGCTGACCATCGTGACCAGCGGCGCGGAGACCTTGGGGCTCGTGCGGCCGAGCATTTCGAGGATTTGCGCGAGCTTGATCTTGCGGTCGAGGGCCCGCGTGTACGAAGCCTGAATCACCGGCCCGTCGGCGATCGGATCGCTATAGGGAATGCCGACTTCGCAAAGCTGGGCCCCGCGAGCAACCATCTCGGCGATCGCCGCGGCGGTGAAATCGAGATCGGGGTCGCCAGCCGTCACGAACGGCATTAGGGCCTTTTTGCCCGACGCTTTCAAGCGGCTGAAAAGTTGGTCGATGGCCGACATTCAAATCGTCTCGCCTCTCAGCCGCGCCACCTCGAAGGCATCCTTGTCGCCGCGGCCCGACAGACAGACGACGATCGCTTGCTCCTTCGGACGCGCGGCGGCCAACTCCAGCGCCTTGGCGACGGCATGCGAGCTTTCCAAGGCCGGAAGGATCCCCTCGCTGCGGGCCAAGGCATCGAAAGCGGCCAGCGCCTCGTCGTCGCGGCAGTAAAGATACTTGACGCGGCCCGAGTCTTTCCAATAGCTGTGCTCCGGCCCGACGCCGGGATAGTCGAGCCCGGCCGAAATCGAATGCACGTCGCACGTCTGGCCGTCTTCGTCCTGCATCACATAGCTGTAGCTGCCGTGCAGAACACCCGGCTGGCCAAACGACAGCGGCGAAGCATGATCGCCAGGCCGCTCGGAACGCCCGCCCGCCTCGACGCCGAACAGTTCGACGCCACGTTCCTCGACGAACGGATAAAACATGCCGGCCGCGTTGCTGCCGCCCCCGACGCAGGCCACCACCGCATCGGGCAAACGGCCGAGTTGTTCGCGAGATTGGCGAATCGTCTCTTGCCCGATCACCGATTGGAAATCGCGCACGATCATCGGAAACGGGTGGGGGCCGACGACCGAGCCGATGATGTAATGAGTGTTTTCGACCGAGCTCATCCAGTCTCGCAGGGCCTCGTTGATGGCGTCGCGGAGCGTTCGCGAGCCGCTCGTCACCGGCCGCACTTCGGCGCCCATCATCCGCATGTTGAAGACGTTCAGCTTTTGTCGGCGGATGTCTTCCTCGCCCATGTAAACCACGCACTCCAGCCCAAAGTGGGCGCAGGCGGTGGCCGTGGCCACGCCGTGCTGGCCGGCGCCCGTCTCGGCGATCACGCGGGGTTTCTTCATTCGCAGGGTCAGCAGCGTCTGGCCCAGCGTGTTGTTGATCTTATGGGCGCCGGTATGGTTCAGGTCTTCGCGCTTGAGGTAGATCTTCGCTCCGCCCGCCCGTTCGGTGAGCCGCGCCGCGAAATAGAGGGGGGAGGGGCGGCCGACGTAGTTTTTGAACAGTTCGGCCAGCTCGGCTTGAAACGCGGGATCGGCCTTCGCCGCTTCGTATTCGGCGGCCAATTCGTCGAGGGCGCGGGTCAGCGTTTCGGGCACGTAGCGCCCGCCAAACAGGCCGAAACGGCCGGCGGCATCGGGCACATGGCGGGTGGCGGGCATCGGCGACTGGGGCGTGGTCAACGTCGGGCGCTTCCAGCGAGGATTCCGGCGGAAGCAAGAAACCATCGATTCTCAACTGCCATGGCCCGAGGGTCAAGGGCCGTGCAAGACGCTCGCCGCAAGTCGCCCGATGTTGCGTTCCCCGACGGGTGGCTTAAAATCAACATCGGCTTATTCGTTAGTGGCCTCGCATGGAGTCGTAATCCCACTGCGGGTGAAGCTGGATTGCGCTTCAGGCGCAGCCGCTGCACGCCTAGAAATATGCACTGCGGGCAGCGGCCTGGACCGCTCAAGTTCTGCCAATTTCCTTTTTTGCTGCGATGCCGCCGGGACATGCTGCTAACGCCGCACGAAGGAGACGATTGCCTTGCCGACCGTTCCCGGGATTCCTGGCCCCTACCGGTTTTTCTTTTTCAGCTTCGATTGCAACGAACCGAAGCACATCCATGTGCGCCGCGACAAGTCGGTCTGTAAATTCTGGTTGGACTCCGTCGCCTTGGCATATAATAACGGGTTCGGTGCAAAGGAATTGAACCGCGTCAGAAAGATCATTCTCGACAATCTGGAACACCTTCGGGAGGCATGGGATGAACATTGCGGCGAATAGCGAACCGCGGATCATATCGCTCGAAGTTACGGAAGATGCCATTATCGCGCAACTGGCCGACGGACGAACGGTGAGCGTTCCGCTCACGTGGTCTTGGCGTTTGGCCAGCGCTACTCCGGCCGAACGCTGCCATTTTGAGATTATCGGAAATGGCGAAGGCGTGCATTGGCCAGACATTGATGAGGATCTCAGCGCTCGCGGGATGTTGCAAGGCGCGCCGGCCGTCCCGCCGAAGCCAACCAAAGCGAGACGCCGCCGCGCCTAAGTTGCCACACGAAGGAGGCGGTTGCATGAATAAGACAATCGTCCTCAACAACCGCGGAAAGACCGCACTCCGAACCGGAAAGACCAAAGAAAGCTCGACGGCCGGACGTGGGCGCTCAAAGTGCATGAGACCGGCGAGCTCCACATCGCGCCGCCCGAATATTACAAGGCGATCGACACAGGCGCGCGGTTGGTCAGCCACGAACGGTCGCGGCCTACAGCCGGGTTCCGATGATATTCTGGTCGAAGTCGACGATCGAGCCGGTCATCAAGCCGGACTTTTCCGACAGCAAAAACGCGACGACCTGCGCTACTTCGTCGGGTTTGATCAGCCGGCCGAACGGTTGCGCCCGCTCGGCTTCGTTCAGCCATTGGTCGGAGGCGTTGTGAAACCGCCTCTGGATCGCCTCCTCGCCCGGAGTGTCCATCCAGCCGAGGTTCAAGCCGTTGATGCGAATGCGCCGGTTGACCACCGAGTTGGCCGCGTTTTTAGTCAAAGTGACCAGGGCGCCTTTGGACATCGAATAGGGCGTCAGAAACGGCTGCCCGCCGTGGCTCGACATGCTGATGATGTTCACGATCGAACCGCGAATGCCCTTTTCGATCATCAGCTTCAGCGCGCCCTGGATCAGGAAGAACGGCGCGCGGACGTTGATCGCCATGATGCGGTCGAACAATTCGGGCGTCGAATCCAAAATCGTGCCCCGTTCGGAAGTCGCCGCGCTGTTGACGAGAAAGTCGATGCGGCCGAACTCGCGTCGGGCCGACTCGATGACGTTGCGGCAGTCTTCCGGACGGGCCAGATCGGCGGCGACGAACGCGGCGCGGCAATCGCGATCGGTCAGCTCGTTCGCCAGGCGCCGCCCGTTATCGGCATTGCGGCCGCAGAGAACCAGGCCGCCAGCCATCTTTTCGGCGGCGAGCCGCCGAGCGATCGCTGCGCCTAGACCCTGGGTGCTGCCGGTTACCACCGCGACCTTCGCCGGAGACTCTTGCGTCGGGGAGCCGCTCATCGAATCGCCTTTCTTGGAATCAGGCCAGAATCTCGTTGACGACATTGCCATAAACGTCGGTCAGCCGATAGTCGCGCCCGCCCCAGCGGTAGGTCAGCCGCTCGTGGTCCACGCCCATCAGATGCAGCAACGTGGCGTGCAGATCGTGGACGTGGACTTTGTCTTGGATCGCGTGCCAGCCGAATTCGTCGGTGGCGCCGTGGACGACGCCTCCCTTCACGCCGCCTCCGGCAAGCCACATCGTAAAGCCGAACGGATGATGTTCGCGGCCGTCGGCCCCTTCCGCGGTCGGCGTGCGGCCGAATTCGCCTCCCCACACGACCAGCGTGTCTTCCAACAAGCCGCGAGATTTCAGGTCTTGCAGCAAAGCGGCGACCGGCCGATCGGTCGCCGCGCAGCGCTCGGGCAGCGCGTCTTTGATCTTGCTGTGGTGGTCCCAGCTCGGTCCGTTGGTGTCGTAAACCTGGACGAACCGCACCCCGCGTTCGACCAGTCGCCGCGCCAGCAGGCACTGGCGGCCGAAGACGTCGGTCGCCGCCTCGCCGATGCCATACAGTCGCCGGGCGGATTCGGATTCTCGATTCAAGTCGAACGCCTCGGGAGCTTCGACCTGCATGCGGAAGGCCAACTCGAACGCGGCGATCCGAGCGTCGAGCTGATTGCCGAGAGACCGATCGCGGCGATGAATCTGATTCAGTTGATTGAGGGTCTGGAGCTGATCGCGCTGCCGCGGCGGATCGCCTCGGGGGTCCGCCAGGCATTCGATCGGATGATCGAATTCGCGAACCCAGGTGCCTTGGTAGGCGCCGGGCAAAAAGCTGGCGCCCCACAGCGGCGCCCCTTGAAACACCGACTTGGGACTAATCACGACGAAGCCGGGCAGGTTCTTGTTTTCAGAGCCTAGCCCATAGGTGACCCACGAGCCGAGACTGGGGCGCGGGAACCGTTCGTCGCCCGTGTTCATCTGCAGCGCGGCGCCCGTGTGGTTGATGTTGTCGGCCACCATCGAGCGGATGATGCACAGGTCATCGGCATGCGCGGCCAGGTGCGGCAGCAACTCGCTGATCTCGACGCCGCTTTCGCCGTGTCTTGCGAACTTCCACGGCGAGGCGAACAGATTGCCGGTCTTGGTGCGTTCGAGTTTCGGTTTCTCGAACGGCAACGGCTGCCCGTGCTGCTGCTGAAGACGCGGTTTCGGATCGAATAAGTCGATTTGCGAAGGTCCGCCGGGCAAGTAGATGAAGATGCATCGCGTCGCGCGAGCGAGATGGTGCGCGGGCAATACCGCCAGCGGATTCAGCGCGCGGGCGTCGGAAGCCGACGATTCGGCGCTCAGCAGACCGTGCAAGGCCAGCGCGCCGAAGCCCGTCCCGGCAAGCCGAAGCAGTTCGCGGCGCGGGACGTTGGCGGGATTTCGCTCAGTCGACATAAGAGAACTCGTTGCTGGCCATGAGAAGTTGCACCAGGTCGGTCCAAACCGCAGCGGCGCCGCTGGCGGCGCGTCTGCGAAGAAAGTCGCTCGCCACCACGGCCTCCTCGTTGCAAGGGGGCCGCGAGAAGAGCCGTTCATAGGCTTGCGACAGTCGGACCGAATCGTCGCCGGTCTCGGCCAACAGGCGCTCGGCGAGCCGCTCGGACTGCTCCCGAACGAAGGGATGGTTCAGAAAGAACAGGGCTTGCGGCGCCACGGTCGTCACATTTCGTTTTCCGATCGGTTGATCGGGGTCGGCGGCATCGAACAGAGAGGAGAAATAGGCCCGGCTCCAGCGCGTGGTTTGCACGTACAACGATCGGCGGCGCACGCCCAGATCATCGCCCGCCGGTCCGCCGAGCTGCAGATCCAAGGCGCCGGCCGTCGCGAGCATCGCGTCGCGAATGCACTCCGCCTCCAATCGCCGCGGCGCCCAGCGCGCGAACAAACGATTGTCGGGATCTTGCGTCACCAATCGCGGCAGT
>DATNEC010000172.1:0-3874 GCA_035606815.1 Pirellulales bacterium | reverse complement strand
AACGTGGCGATCGTTTGCTTCTGGACTTCGACGCTATGGTCTTTGATAAGTTGCCGGGCAAGCGCGGCTCCGCCGGCGTCGGGCCAGCGGACCAGCGCCTCGGCCGCAGACTGCCGCACGCGCCACGAAGCATGATGGGCGGCGGACCAGACTTCTTCTCGCGAGCCAAGCTTCGCCCAGGCTTTGACGACCGCGGCGCGAATCACTTCCGGCTCGTGCTCCAAGCCCTTCAAGGCCTGCCTGGCCTCCTCTCCGCCGAGATCGCCCATCGCCGAAATCGCCGCCAGACGGACCTCCAGGCGATAATCGTTGAGCGCCGCGCGGACGGCTTGCAGGGCCAGCGGATGGCGCCGCGCGACCATCGCCTCAAGGGCCGCCGCGCGAATCCGGTGTTCCTGATCGCCGCGCAAGTCGGCGGCGGCTTCCGGCAGTTTTCCCTCGCCGGGTTGGCCGGCCGCGCGAACGGCGGCCAACCGCACGGCGACCTCTTGGCTTTTGAGCGCCGCTACGAAATAAGGATCGACGGCGGCGTCGACGCGGCCGCCAAGAGCATAGAGCAGCTCGGCATGCAACTCGGGGGAATAGTTGGGCGTGCCCGTCGGCCCGCGGCCCAAGCGGTCCAAGAGCTCGCCGAGATCGGCCCCAGCGGCGGCGCCGCCGAGCCGGCCAAGCGCTTCGGCCGCCGCGCAGCGCATCTCGCGGCGCAGTTCGACGTCCGCGACCGCTTTCGCCAATTGCTCTCGTCCGCGAGGATCGCCCCAGCGCGATAGCCCAATGGCCGCATTCGTGGCGGTAATCATGTTCGCAGCGCCGAGCGCGGCCGCAAGGTCGGGCCGTTGGTCGGCATCGAGCGCCAAGATCGACTCCAAGTCGGGATGGCGCCAACGGTAACCTTGGACGATGGGAAAAGGAGGCTGCGGCGCCAGGGCCGGGTTCCAACCATCGCGGGCCACGGTGGCCGCGGCCGGTCCGGCAAGCGGCATGGCGCCGCTCGAACTGGGGGCGACTTGCTTCGCCGCCGGTTGTTCTGGTGGCGTCGGCGCTTGGGCCGCCGCCAATCGTTTGTCGACGTCCGCCGCATCGCGGCCCAGCTTCAGCCAGCGGCAACCGGCCGGCGCAAAGGCAAGGGACAACGTCGCGCAATAAGCGAGCGACACTACGCTAAAACGGGCACGTTGTGGCACGCAGGGCAAATCCTTTTGCCTGGTTCGATCTTCCTTGATCTCACGCCAACGGTCAATTTGCAAGTTTGCCGCGGTTTTGGGCAGCGGACTCGGAGGCTTATGCCTCCGGCTCGCCCTGGCGGCGACCTACGGGCCGACCGCGCTTTCCGCGGCCCCGGAGTTGCCTGCCGGCGGCTTGGCCACGCCGGGAATTTTCTCTTTCGCGGTCTTCACCGGCGCGCTCTCGGTCGTTGCGGCGGGGGCCGCCTGCGCTTTGAGCAAACCCTCGAGCTTCTCGCCGTCGGTCGCGACTTCGGCCAGCAACTCGACTTTTTCGCGCTTGGTGTCTTTCAGAGTTTTCAGCATCCCGTCGATCGACTTCAGCAGTTCCGTCGCGAAAGGCGCTGTCTTTGCATCGGCGGCCGCGGAGTTGGACGCCGCGGGAGTGGCGGCGATGATCCCACGATCAGTTGGAACCTCTTTGGCGTTCACGGCGGCGCCGGTCAAGGCGAAACGGATTCGCAGCAGTTGATCGACCACGTCTTCGGTCGCCACGTCCAACACTCGTTCGGGAATCGGCGGCGATTCCGGCTCGGCCGCTTCGTCGTCCGGTTTTTTCACGATCTCCGGTTTGCCTGGTTTTTTCTTTTTGCTCGCCTCGACCCCGGCCGCTTCCAACAGCCGCGGGTGGGTCTTCGAGACCTCCACGACCAAGTCGCCCAACTTGCGCGCCACGCCGGCGGCGCTGTTCTGGAGCGCCTTCGACGATAGCGATCCGAAGACCTCGCCGGCCCGGCAACGGAGCCAGAGATCGGTATCTTTTTCGCCGACGAACGACTCCATGGCGGCGATGACTTCGGGTTGGCTTGCGTCGTCGCCCTGCTCCGCCATCGTCTCGATCACCTCGCAGGCCACCATCCGCAGCCACATGTGACCCAACGGGCTCTTGCCCTTGGGCGCATCTTTCGTTTTGAGCAAACTCGCCAGGGCATCGACCAGCGCGCGGCGACGCTCGGCGGACAAATTGGCGTTGACGTGACGCTTCAGGCAGACCAGGGCGTCGATCCGCAATGCATAGTGCAACGACTCATCGGCGAAAATGTCCATCAACACCGGCGCCGCATCAGGAAGCGGCGTGCCGGCCGCGAGCCCGTGCGGTTCGCTCTGGTCGAGTTCTCCGATCATCAGCACGCAATTCAAACGCACGGCGCGAGGGTAGCGATTGTCCTTGGCCACTTTCTGCATTTCGCCCAGGATCAGCTTGTTCAACCGAAGGTGCAGATCGGGGGCGGCCGCCGCCCCGGCTTTCGCCAGTTCCTTGGTCTTCAGGCTTTTGCGCTTCTCGGGCAGCGAAGGAATGTTTTCTTTCCAGGTCAACTCGGCGATCAGCAACCGGAAGTAATCGGCGAACGCCTTTTCATCCTCGGCAGTGGCGGCCTTGCCGGGCTTGAGAACGTCATTGATTTTGTTGCGCGCCTGGTTTCGTGCCTTCGAACTCAGCTCTTTGAGCTGCACTTCCTTGCCGTCGGGCAGTTTGTAGCTATGTTCGCCTTCGAACTCGCCATCCGGCTCCGCCGCGCGCGCGGAAGCGCCGTCCGCCGACGACCAAGCCAAAACGCTTAGGAACAGGAGCAAGACGTGAAATGATCGTTGAGCACGGACCATTGATTGAATGGTGGCAGGCATGCAAGAATCCTATACTGCGGCGAACAAGCATTTGTTGTCTGCTTGCACGCGCGGCACTCTGTTCCTCGCGCGGAAAGCCATTCGGCGGCAAAGGGGCCAAATAACAGCGCAAACCACGCCGCCAAAAGGCGTTGAGAAAAGAAACCTTACCAACTAGAGTACCACTGACCGATTGCTACTGTCAAGCTGTTTCCGCTTCCAGCCCTGCAACCGTTTCTACCCCCGCCTCCGGCCTAGACGGCCTGTGCGGCGGCCGGCAGGCTCGCCGCATGGGGCCCCGGCGCCATTGCCCAAAGATGGAGCCAGGCAGGAGACTTACGGCGGTTCGCAACCCGCTCGTACGACCTCATGACCCTCGCAACTCGACTTGGAAGTCCGCGCCTTCCCAGCGATCGGATTGCGGCCAATAGAAGGTAAACCGCTGAGCGTCGCCCTCATGCAGCCGATCGCTTGGCAGGTCGAGATAGTGCAGCCCCAAGCCGGAGTCGGTGGTTGAACCGTCATGAGACGTGCGCCACTCGTCCCCGCTCCAACGCACGCGGGCAGGGGCGAGGAGTTCCAGCCGCAGAACGCGGCCCTTGGCGATCGTTTCGCATTCCTGGCCGAAGCGCCAATAAGTGCGATCGGCTGCGCGGGCGGGCTGATTGAGGAAGCGTTCGGCCGAATGCCTCGGCATGTCGAAGACTTTTCCGTCGTCGAGCGAGCGGCGCAGCTTGACGTACTCGGCGTGCGCCCAGACCAGCGGCATCGCCGAGCCCGACGGCCGGCCGAAATGCAACTGCCGCTCGGGAATATCGGGCGCATCCCAGACTTGCTCCGAAATCAACCCGCTCTCGTTGGCGAAACCCTCCATCGACCGCAGCAGCTTTTCGGCTTCGTCGGCGCGGCCGGCCGCCAATTCGTAATGAGCGCGCTCGCCGGCGAGCAGCGGCCAGATGCGGCCGATCCCGGCGCCGTCGAACGGCGACCCGTCGGCGTGTTCGCCGTACCCGTCTTCATTGTAGCGCCGCCATGCCGTGCCGGAA
>DATNEC010000156.1:0-3583 GCA_035606815.1 Pirellulales bacterium | reverse complement strand
CTCCCTGCCGCTGTCGGTGCATCCTCTCTTTACCGGCCAGCGTCGGGCGCGCGCCGAATTGACCTGCCAAATCGCCGAGTTGGAAGCCGCCGCCGACAAGGGGAAGCTCGCTCTCACGGGACGGCTGGCCGGCGGCCCGCGCGCTGTCGGTCTCGTCGCCTATTGCGATCCTCAGTCGATCGTGGGCGATTATGATTCTTCGGGATGGACTAGCCCGATTGATGCGGACGGCCGCTTCCGCTTGACGGTCGAAGACCTCGAAGCGGGCATCTACGACTTGCGGCTGCGTGTGCTGGGTGTGGGAGGCGACACCCGGTATTTCCCGTTCGTTTTCGAGGTGAACGAACAGGGTCTGCCGCTGGTCGAGCCGCTATTGGAAGGGCCGTGGCTGATGCGCGCGTACGAAGCCTTCCGCGACGGCGACAAAGAGCGGCTGGTCTCCGTCGCCGCCGAGGCGAAAGAAGCCCGTCCGGCCGCAAGCGCACTGCACAACAAGCTCGCCCAGTATCAGAAGTTGGCTTCGGCCAGCCCGCCGCAACCGCTTGACAAACTCCCCGCAACGATCAAAAAGATAAAGCTCGCCGACGTGGAGTTGGAGACGGCCGCCACCGGATGGGGCCCGGCTGTCCGCAACCAGGTGCTTTCCAACGGCGACGCGAGCGGCCTGTTGGAAGTTGGCGGGAACTTTTTCGAATCCGGTCTCTACGCCCACGCGCCGGCCCGCCATTCGGTGCGGCTCAACAAAAGTTGGAAAGTCCTCTCGACCCAGTACGGCCTACAAGACCGGCACGCCGGGTCCGTGGTCTTCGTCATCAAAGGAGATGGCAAAGAGCTTTTCCGCTCGCCCGCGATCAAGGATCATCAGCCCCGAGAACGGCGCGTGAGCGTCGCCGGCATCACTCTGCTGGAGCTTCTCGTCGAAGATGCTGGCGACGGCCCCAACAGCGACTGGGCCGTCTGGCTCGAAACCGAACTTCGGCGCTAAGCATTCGTCCCGCGCCCAAAGCATCCGGGAGGGATGTTAGCGATGAAATGCTGGAGTTGCGGACGAGATGTTCCGGATTCCGTGAAGTTCTGTTCTCATTGCGAAGCCGAATTGACGCCAGGGCCCGCCGCGGCGGAAGAAGCGGCCGCCGCAGGCGCGCTGTCAGCCATGGGGCCCGATGTGGCGAACGAGCTTCTCGACGCCATGAACGAGAGCGCCACCGGCGAAGAGTTCGTCAATCGAATAATGGTGGGCGACTGTCCGCAGTGCGGCAGCTCGAATACGGGCGATAGCGAAAACGATCCGGAGATCGAAGATCCTTGCGTCGGCCGGTGCTTCGACTGCGGGCTCTTGTGGTGCCTTGATTGCGGCGAGCTGTTCAAGGACGCTCAATTCGCCGAGCACGGCTGTCCCGCGTGGGAGGAGATGGGCCTTGACGACGATGATTGGGACGAGGCCGACTGAAAAAAGGCCAGTCGGTCCTGGTCCAGACGTCGATGCACGTTTGCGACTAACCGCAGAGCATTCGCCTCTGAACGCATTGTTCTGGCCGTCTTCGCGCCGCCGCCCAGGGCCGTCTTGGAGATTATGTCGAACTCGTTCAACGACATGTATGGCTTGCGCTCCTCCAACGCTTATCTTGTACGCATCTGAGCAAGGCGGAATCGATGCGTAAAGCCATTTTAGCTGCCCTTTTGATCTCCGCGGCGCTGGTTGCTGGGCTGGCGACGAGATTTTGGCTGAGTCCGGCTCCCGTGGCCGACGAACCTCGCCCGGCGACCGACGCCGGCAACCCGTTTCTGCCCGCTTCCGCCCCAGACTACGGTTGGCCGTTCGTGCGCGGGCCGACCTACGACGGCCACTCGCCGGAAACGAATCTCGCCGATGAATGGCCCGACGAAGGGCCGCCCGTGCTGTGGTCGCGGACTCTCGGCCAGGGCTATTCGGCTTTCGTAGCCGCTGGCCAGCAGATCTACACGCAGTACCAGACGCTTACCGGGCAGTACGTCGTCAGCCTCGACGCCGAGACAGGCGACATGATTTGGCAATATCGCTATGAGATGGCCTATGACCCAATGGGGCTCTATCCCGGACCGCGCGCCACGCCAACGCTGGCCGCGGGGCGCGTCTATTTCGCAGCGCCGTCTGGTCTCGTCGGCTGCCTCTCGGCTGAAGGCGAATTGCTGTGGTCGTTGAACGTCGTCGAGAAATTCGCTGGCCAGGGAACGGGGTTCGGATTTGCCGGTACGCCGGTGGTTCGGCATGGTCTGGTGCTGCTTTGCGTCGGCGGCAAGGGCGCCTCGCTCGTGGCCCTCGATGCGCATGACGGCTCGACGGTTTGGCAATCGGGCGACGACCCGGCCAGCTATGTCCCGGCCATGCCGATCGTGTTCGACGGCCGGGAACAGGTGCTAGGCTTTTTGGAAAATGCCATCGTATCGTGCGATTTGGCCACGGGCCGGCAGCTTTGGAGGCGAGAGCTGTCGCGGGGATATAATGAGCACGCCGCCTGGCCCGTGTACCAAGAGCCGCTACTGTGGCTTTCCGGCCCTTTCCAATCGGGATCGCAACTGTTCGGACTCACCGGTGGCGACGCTCCGGGCGTCAAGGTCGTCTGGCAAAGCAAGCTGCTCTCCAACGATGTCTGTTCGAGCGTATTAGCCGAGGGCTGCCTGTTCGGCTTCGATCTTCGCGAAGCGCAGTCCAAGCTGCATCGGCCATCGCGCGGCGTGTTTCGCTGCCTTGACTTCGCTTCGGGAAAAGAGTGCTGGTCAACCGACCGCGTCGGCCACGCGAGCGCGCTGGTCGCCGACGGCAAGTTAATCTTGTTCAACGACCTGGGCGAGCTGATCTTGGCGCACGCCGAAACCGAGCGCTATCGCGAGTTCGCTCGCGTTTCGCTGTTCGGCGGCGAGATCAATTGGACGGCGCCTGCCTTGCACCGCGGCCGACTGTTCTTGCGCAACCAGTCTCGTGCGGCGTGCGTTTATCTGGGTCGTCCGGAGTTGTTGGAACGACGACGCGGACCGCCGCCTCTGGCAGCGCGCGATATTGCGCAAGGCGGCTTTCGCGATCTCACAGCGCTGCTGGGCGTTGAGCCTGAATTTGCATTCGACGTGCCGAGCCGGCAATGGCTGCGGGACTGGCACTTGGCGGGACTTGCCCTGCTGGCAGTCGCCTGGTTTGCGGCGACGACCGTATCGCTTGCCGTGCGAGCGGCACGGGGGCGGATGCTTGCCAGCGACACGGTACGATGCACGGCCCAAGCGTTCGCACTGCTGCTGGGCGCCGCGGGGACGACGGCGCTGAGTCTCTGGCGAAATGACTTCGTCTTCACTTGGCCCGTCTGCTTGTTTGTGCTGTTTCAATCGCTCGTCGATCAGGTGCAAGTTCGCAGGAACGCCTCCGGTGCAGGCTCGTCGCGCCTGAAACGCTGGCGCGGCGGCGCCGCCTTGCTCGCCTTTGTCGGGGGCTGCGCCGGCTACTATCTCCTCTGTCGCCAGCTCAGTCTCGTCACCGAATGGGCATTTTTGTGCGGCTTCGGCGCCGCCCTGCCCATTTCCCTTGTGCGGCAATGGCTGGCCCACAGACCCCGCG